>CAISKJ010000754.1 GCA_903885885.1 uncultured delta proteobacterium | reverse complement strand
GTTACTGGAGTTCAGACGTGTGCTCTTCCGATCTGCGTGCAACGCGCAGGTGCCCCCGGGGCGCTTCTGCGCCGAGTGCGGCGGCTCGCTCGCCGCCCCCGCGAAGAAGAGCTGCACCAACTGCGGCGTCGAGCTCGCCCCCGCGGCGAAGTTCTGCGCCGAGTGCGGCACCCCCTCGGCGCCCGCTCCGCGCTGATCGCCTCGCGCCCCGTGGCGCCGTCTCACCCCCCCAACAGCATCGAAACCGTTAGAGTGCCGGCGACCGCATGACACGGCGTACGCGCATTCGATACCTCGTGGCCCTGTCGCGGCGCTTTCGCGTCACGGTGGGGCTCGCGCTGGGCTTCTTCGGCCTCATGCCGCTGGTGTTTACCGCCCTCTACCGCGGCCCCCACGGAGCGCGCATTCGGTACGGCGAGGCGCTCCACCACGTGTACTTCTTGATGTTCGGCCAGCCGTCGCTGCCGTACGTAGCCAACCCGCTGCTCGAGGCGCTCAACTTCGCGATCCCGCCGCTGGGGGTCGCCGTCATCGTCGATGGCGTGGTGCGCTTCGCGTACCTCTTCTTCGCCAAGCACCACAAAGACAAGGAGTGGTTCGAAGTGATCAGCGAGTCGATGTCGGGGCACGTGATCGTGTGCGGCGCGGGGCGCGTCGGGTACCGCGTGGCGCAGCAGCTCCTCGAGCTGAAGCGCGAGGTGGTGGTGATCGAGAAGCGCGAGGAGTGCCACTTCGTGAGCGTGCTGCGCGACGCCGACGTGGCCGTGATGATCGACGACGTGAAGAACCCGATGACCCTCACGCGGGCCAACGTGGCGCGCGCGTCGGCCATCGTGTGCGCCACCGACGACGACCTCGCGAACCTCAACGCCGCCCTCGACGCGCGTCGCGTCAACGCCACCATTCGCGTGGTGATGCGACTCTTCGACGACGACCTCGGCGCGCGCGTGCGCGAGGCCTTTCACTGTGAGGTGCTCTCGAGCTCGGCCCTCGCCGCGCCGGCCCTCGCGCTGAGCGCCCTCGACCCGCGCATCGTTCACTCGTTTCACGTCGCGGGCGAGCTCATGGTGGTGTCGCGCTTCGTGGCCCGCGCGGGCCTCGCGGGGCTCGCCGTGGCCGACGTGAGCGAGCGCTTCAGCGCCCTGGTGCTGTCGCGCACGCACGCGGGGTCGACCATGTTGCACCCCGGCGGGCGCGACGTGATCGAGGCCGGCGACGCCCTCACCCTGCAGGCCACCTACGCCGACTACCAGAAGCTGCGCGAGGCGACCGGCGAGCGCGAGCCCCCGCGGTCGCCCGAGGCGTAGCGGTCAGAACTCGAACGCGACGCCGAAGGCCCAGGTGTTCGAACCGAAGCGCAGCTGCGGGCGCTCCCAGTCGCGCACGATCATGTACTCGGCGAAGAGGTAGCTGTGGTTCACGCCCATCTCGAGGTCCCACGCGCGCTGGGCGCGGGGCTCGAGCCAGTCGAGGCGTAGCATCGCGCCCGCCGCGAACTGCCACGCGTACGAGAGGCCCGCGGCGGCCTGGCCGAAGTCGCCCGCGTTGTTGGTCGGCGCGCTCGGCGAGGCCGCGCTGCGACGCGCGAGGTTCTCGCCGGAGGTGATCCACCAGTACGACGCCGCGACGCCGGCCTTGCCGTAGAAGACCAGCGGGATCACCGTGCGGCGCGCCAGCACGTCGAGGCGGAGCACCGCGACGGCGGACATGGGCACCATGACGAGGGCGCTCTCCTGACCGCTGTCGCGCGACGGCGTCGCCGTGAGCGGCGCGTTGGCCGTGAACGACGAGAAGCCCACCGACACGCCGAGGCCCAGCGAGCCGATGGGGTTGATGCGCAGCGCCTGCCAGTCGAGCTCGAGCGCCCCGAGCAGGCGGTCGCGCACCGCGGTGCGAACACCGTTGCCGTCGCGCTCGCCGAAGTACTGCAGAAAGGGCCCGCCGCCGCTGCCCGAGAACTCCGAGTCGACCATGGGCTGCCACGGCGAGAAGCGCAGCTCCATGGCGAAGTTCTGCGGGCTCTCGTGGCGGCTGGCGGCCCCGTCGGAGCCGAACAGTTCGAAGGTCTGCGCCGCGGACAGCGAGGGGAGCGCGAGCGCGGCGAGCGTCGCGGCGAGCGCGGTGACGTTGGATCTCATGGCTTCCTCCGGCGGCGCCCGACGAGGGCGACGGCCGTCGCGACGAGGCTGATGCAGGCGAGGAGGGCGCCCGTGCGCGCGCCGGGCCGAGCGCCGCAGCTGATGGGCTGCGCGGCGCCCCCCGACTCGCGGTAGCGCTCCCAGAAATCGGTGACCGGCAGCGGGACTACGCACTGCGACGAGGTCGACACGCTGCGGTTGCCCGCGTTGTCTTCGGCCACCACCACGCAGCGGTAGGGCACGCCGTTGGTGAGGTTGTCGGCGGTGGCCGACGTCGCCGACGCCGACGTGCGGGCGCCGCGCACGTAGCGGTTGAAGAAGGCTGTGTCGTAGAGCTGCGCGTCGCTCACCGAGAAGGCCGGGCAGGTGCTGCTGGTGCCCGCGTCGTCGCCGAAGGTGAGGTCGGGCACGTCGAGGCCGCTGACGGTTCCCGCGTCGGTCCCCGCGTCGGCGTCGCCCGCGGCGGGCGGGGTGCACAAGAGATAGAAGCCCGCGAGGTCCGTCGAGGCCGTGGTGGTCGACGTGCTCGTGCCGCTGTCGTCGGTGGTCGACGACGTCGTGGTGGTCGCGCGCCACGACACGGTGACGGCGCCCTCACCGGGCACCGCGGTGACGTTCGTGGGCACGTCCGGCGGGTTGAGGTCGTAGGGGATCGCGAGCGCGGTGCCCACCATGTTCTGCCCGGCGCTCGTGGTCACGATGAGCGAGAGGTAGTTGGTGGCGACGGTGCCGCGCAGCGTGCCCGGCGAGGTGCAGTCGCCGTCGCCCACGGGGTCGATGAGGTAACGCGCAGGGATCTGAAAGTTGCTGTCGGCGTAGCTCGAGCGCGAGCCGCCAATGGTCGACGTCTCGATCTGCCAGCACGTCGCGGCGGTGGTCGACGTGCGCGAGGTGGCCGTGGCGCAGGTCATCGCGTCGGTGCCGATCCACATCTGCAGGTCGTTGAAGGTCGTGTCGCCCGTGTAGTTCACCTGGATGCGCACGGAGTTGTTGAGGCAGTCGAGCTTGCCCAGCGGGCGCGCGGCGTCGACCGCGGTCTCGGCGCCCACGCGCACCGGCGTGAGGAGCTGCGCCGACGCCTCGCTCGCCAGGAGGCTCAGGCCCACGATGAGCGCGCCTTGAAACTTCATCGGCGCGATCAAGAGCAACCCTCGTACCCGCGCGCAATGCGCTTGAAATACAGCATCGTATGCGATCTCTCGCGGCGCGCGCGTGCCACTTTGTCACCGCGGCGCGGTCGCGCAGAACGTTGTGTCACCGCGCCACGCCGAACGCGCGCTCGGCCACCTGCACGGCGTTGAGCGCGGCGCCCTTGCGGAGGTTGTCGCCCACGACCCAGAGCGAGAGCGCGCGGGGGTCGCCCGGATCCTGCCGCACGCGGCCCACGTGCACCGGGTCGGCGCCCGACACCGTGCGAGGCTGCGGGTGCTTCGCGGGGCCCACCGCGTCGTCGAGCACCACGCCTTCGGCCTTGCGAAGAATGCTCAGGGCCTCGTCGCGGGTGATGGGCCGCGAGAAGCGCGCCCACACCGACTCGGAGTGCGCGTTGCGCACGGGCACGCGCACGCACGTCGGCGACACGTGGAGGGTCGGGAGCTCGAGGATCTTGCGGCTCTCCTCGATCATCTTGAGCTCCTCTTCGGAGTACCCGCTGGCGTCGTGCTTCCAGTCGGAGAGCAGGTTGCCCGCGAGCACGCCGGGGAGCACCGACGCGATGGGCTCGGTGCCCTCGTGCAGGGCGCGGGTCTGCTGGTCGAACTCGTCGACGGCGCGCGCCCCTTTGCCCGAGATGGCCTGGTACGTCGACACCACGATGTGCTCGAGGCCCGCCGCGTCGTGCAGGGGCTTGAGCGCCACGAGCATCTGAATGGTGGAGCAGTTGGGGTTCGCGATGATGCCCTTCGGGGGGTTGGCGATGCGGTGCGGGTTGACCTCGGGCACCACGAGGGGCACTCCGTCGTCCATGCGCCAGGCGCTCGAGTTGTCGACCACGAGGCAGCCCTTTGCAGCCGCCACGGGCGCCCACTCGCGCGACACCGACGCGCCCGCGGAGAAGAGGGCGAGCTGGCTGCCTTCGAAGACCTCGGGCGAGGGGGCCTCGAGCGTCACCTCGCGGCCGGCGAAGCGCACCACCCCGCCCGCCGAGCGCGCCGACGCGACCGCGCGGAGCGCGCCTACCGGAAACGCGCGCTCGTCGAGCACGCGGAGCATCTCTTGACCCACGGCGCCAGTGGCGCCCACGACGACGACGTTGACCGTACGGTTCATTGCGCCGCTGCGTATATCAGGGCTCACCGGCTCGTGGCCAGCGCGCCGCGCCGACACCACGATGGCCCACACGCGGGGCGCCGCTGGCCCTTCGGCGGCGATCGCTGAAATGCGCGCCGAGGGCATTGCCTGTTTCGCCGCGGAGTAGCGCAATCACGGCGTCGACGGTCGAGGCGTGATGATGACGGTCTGTGAACGATGCGGCGCCGCGCTCAATCTCCCTGGCGCTCGCTGCGAGGCGTGCGACCCGCGGGCTCACGCTGAGCGCCTCGGTCGCGTGCGCGTCACCGAGGAGGAGGAGGCGCGGTTCATGGCCGCCCGCACGCGCGCGCGCTTCGCGGAGCTGCGAAACCGCAAGGCCGCAGAGGCGCGGCGCAAGCGCCAGGTGGTGCTCGGCGTGGCGGGCCTCGTGCTCGTTGTGGTCGCCGTCACGGTGGCGGCCTTCTACGAGAAGCTCAAGCGCATGCACCAGGGCGAGCGCGACCCGTACTCGCTGCCCGACTGAGCGTCAGGTCACGGGGACGAGCTGCAGGAGCGCGCGCGTCCACAGGGCGAGGAGGTCGTCGCGGGCGAGGTCGCGGCGCTCGAGCCAGTCGATGCTCGTCGCTTCGACGAAGGCGAGCCAGCCGCGCAGCGTGAGGCGCAGCAGCGCCGGCGGGTCGTCGAGGCCCATCGTGCGGAGCATGCGCGCGAGGAGCTGCCTGCGCGTCTCTTCGACGATGGCCGCGACGCCCGCGTCGGAGCCGATGCCGCCGCGCAGGAGCGTGACGTAGGCCGACGCGTGGCGCTCGGCGAAGTCGAGGTAGCGCGTGAGGCCCGTGGCGAGGCGCTCGAGCGGGGCCATGGTGCCAGGGGTGTCGGTGGTCTCGAGGAGCTGCCGCGCGGCCTCGCGCACCACCTCGCCGTAGAAGTGACGCTTCGTCGGAAAGTAGTGGTAGAGTAGGCCCTTCGAGATGCTGGCGGCGCGGGCCACCTCGTCGATCTGCACCTCGTCCCACGCGCGCTCGGAGAACATCTGCACCCCGAGGGCGAGGAGCTGCGCGCGGCGCGCGTCGCTGGCCATGCGCACCCTCGCCTCGGGCTCGGCGCGCTTCGTCGGTCTGGCGGCCGTCGCCGCTCGTCGTGCCATCGCCCGCGACACTACCCGAAGTGCGCGGCGAGGGACTAGCCTCGCAGCCCGATGCGACGAACGACGGCGGCGCTCCTCTCGCTGGCACTGGGCTGCGCGCGCGTTCGCGCCGAGGGCGTGCGCGAACGACCGGTGACCTCGCTCGCCGCGGGTGTCGCGCGGGGCGTCTCGTACGCGCACGACTGGAGCGGCCGCGGGGCGCGCGGCTACGGCACCGCGAGCGATCGCGCGCAGCTCGACCGGCTTCGTGCGGGCGGCGTCACCTGGGTGAGCGTGATGCCCTTCGGGTACCTCGCGTCGCGCGACGACACCCGCGTGCGCGCGAGCTACGAGCGGGAGGGCGCCGAGCGCGACGACGCCCTCGTGGCGACGGTGCGCGCCGCCCACGCGCGGGGACTGCGCGTACTTCTCCAGCCGCATCTGTGGGTGCGCGGGTCGTGGCCGGGCGCGGTTGATCCGCCGCGCGAGGCCGACGCGCGGGCCCTCGTCGACGCGTGGGGGGCGCTCACGGCGCACTACGCCGACCTCGCGGCGCGCGAGCACGTCGAGGCGCTCACCGTCGGCGTCGAGATGGACGCCCTCGCGCGCCGCGCCCCCGACCGGTGGCGCGCGATGATCGCCGACGTGCGCGGGCGCTACCGCGGCACCGTCACCTACGCGGCCAACTGGTCGGAGGTCGCCACGGTGCCCTTCTGGGACGCGCTCGACGTCGTGGGCGTGAACCACTACGCGCCCCTCGCCGACGCGCCGGGCGCCGCCGACGAGGCG
>CAISKJ010000753.1 GCA_903885885.1 uncultured delta proteobacterium | reverse complement strand
CCCGGTGAGCCCGCCCGCGCGGCGATGGTCACCCGCGTGCCCGGCCCGCGCACCGAGGCGCTGCGCGCGCGGCACCACCGCTACCAGGACGCGCGCACCGTTCACTACTACCAAGACGCGCGGCGGAGCCTCGGCAACTACGCGGTCGACGTCGACGGCAACACCCTGCTCGATGTGTACGGACACATCGCGTGCGTGCCCGTGGGGTACAACCACCCGGCGCTTCTCGAAGCGTTTCGGAGCGAGCGCTTCGCGTGGCTCGCGGGCTGGCGCCCGGCCCTCGGCGTGGCGCCGCCGCCCGAGTGGGTCGACCTCGTGGAGGGCCCGCTCATGCGCTGCGCCCCCAAGGGCCACGACCGCGTGATGACCGTAACCACCGGCGCCGAGGCCGTGGAGAACGCGCTCAAGGCGGCCTTCGCGTGGAAGGCTCGCCGTCGTCGCGGAGGTCTTGCGTGGAGCGCCGACGACCTCGCGGCGGTGATGCGCAACCAGCAGCCGGGCATCAACGAGCTCAAGGTGATCTCCTTCGAGGGGGGCTTTCACGGGCGCACGCTCGGCGCGCTCTCGGCTACGCGCAGCAAGGCCATTCACAAGCTCGATTTCCCCGCCTTCGACTGGCCCGTGGTGCCCTTTCCCGCGAGTCGCTTCCCGCTCGATGTGTACGCCGCCGAGAACCGCGAGGCCGAGGCGCGCGCGCTCGCGCACATCGAGGGCGTGCTGCGCGCCGCGCAGGGCACCGTGGCGGGCCTCATCGTCGAGCCCATTCAGGGCGAAGGCGGCGACCGCCACGCGAGCCCGGCGTTCTTTCGCGCGCTGCGCGCGATGCTCACGCAGTACGAGGCTGCCTTCATCGTCGACGAGGTGCAGACCGCGCTCGGCGCCACGGGTACGTTCTGGGCCCACGATCAGTGGCACCTCGACGACCCGCCCGACGTGGTCACCTGGTCGAAGAAGTTTCAGCTCGGGGGCCTGCACCTCCGCGCCGACTTCCTGCCCTCCGAGGCCTACCGGCTCTTCAACACCTTTCTCGGCGACCCGCTGCGCGCGGCGCAGGCTGAGATCATCCTCGACGTGGTCGCGCGCGAAGATCTCGTCGCGCACACGCGCCGCACCGGTGAGACCCTCGTGGCGGGCCTCGACGACCTCTGCGCGCGCTACCCGGCGATCTTCTCGCAGGCGCGGGGGCAGGGCACCTTCGCCGCGGTCGACGTGCGTGACGCCGCCACGCGCGATCGCATCCTCGACGGCGTGCGCCAGATCGGCCTCGAGGCCGGCGGCTCCGGCGACCGCTCCATTCGCTTTCGCCCCGCGCTCGTGTTCGGCGCGCGGCACGTGGCCGAGGCCATGGAGCGCTTCGACACCGTGGCGAAGGAGCTGGCGTGACGATCCAGCTCTTTCACTCGCCGCGCTACTTCGCCGACCTGGGCACGCACACGATGCCCATTCGCAAGTTCGGCCTCGTGCGCGAGGCCATCGAGCGCGAGGGGCTGCCCGTGCGCATCGACGCGCCCGACGCCGTCACCGACGAAGACCTCTTGCGCGTGCACGCCGAGGCGTACGTGCGTGCGGTAGCCACGGGCGAGCCGCGGGCCCTCGCCGAGTCGCAGAAGTTCCCCTGGTCGGCGGCCCTCGCGGAGTCGGTGCGACACACCAACGGCGGCTGTGTCGCGGCGCTGCGCAGCGCGCTCGCCGAGGGCGTGGCGGGCAACCTCGCGAGCGGGTTTCACCACAGCCATCGCGAGCGCGGCGAGGGGTTCTGCACCTTCAACGGCCTCGTGGTCGCGATGGAGCGCGTGCGCGCCGAGCGCGGGGGCACGCTCCGCGCGCTGGTGCTCGACATGGACCTGCACTTCGGCAACGGCACCTCGTACCTCCTCGCCGAGCGGCCCTGGGCGCACCAGCTGTCGATCTACGGCAACTTCTACAAGAACAACGTCGCCGTGCGCGACGTGACCCTCGAGCGCGCCGACGACACCGCCAACTGCGTGTCGATCGCGGTGCCCGCGGGCGCGAACGGAGCGCAGTACCTCGCGGCGCTGCGCGGGGCCTTCGAGGCCGCCATCGATCGCGCGCGGCCCGAGGTGGTGCTCTATCAAGCGGGCGCCGACCCCTACCGCGAAGACCCGTACTCGCCCCTCGACCTCACGCACGACGACCTGCGCGCGCGCGACGCGTACGTGTTCGAAGTGTGCGCGGCGAAGGGCATTCCGGTGATGTGGGTGCTCGCCGGGGGGTACACCCCCGACGTGTCGAAGGTGGTCGAGGTGCACGTGAACACCTGCCGCGCGGCCGCCGCGGTGTTCGCGCGCTGAGCGTCAGCCCGACGAGCCCGCGGGGTCGGGCTTGCCCTCCCAGGTGTGATCTTTCTCGCGGCTCGCGTACACGAAGCGCGGGCGCTGCTCGAGGTGCCGCGCCAGCGCGTGGAGCTCGTGCTCGAGGTACGCCGGGTCGGCCAGAACGCGCTCGCGCATGGGCCCCGTGAGGTACTCGTCGACGGCCGGGCTGCTGCCCCGGTAGTACTTCTGAAACACCGCGTAGCGAAACAGGGCGCGGATGCGGTTGAGGTCCTTGGGGCCGCTGGGCAGGGGCAGAAGCTCCACGAAGGACTTTCGCGTCGAGCGCTCGGCGAGGCGGTCGAGCACGCGCTGCAGGCTGTTGCCGAGGTGCTCGGGCTCGCAGTGACACGCGAAGTCGTCGTAGAGGAGCCGCAGGATGGCGGTGGACTCGTCGATGGGCATGGAGGCCTGGCGCTCGCGCCCCATGCGTCGCACCAGGATCATGAAGGGCAGCGGGCGGTTGCCCGTCGCGCGGATCTCTTCGGGCTCGCGAAAGTCGGGCTGCAGGTAGGGGAAGTGGCGCGGGTTTACCGCGTCGAAGCCCCCGCGGCCGTAGAAGAGAATGCGCTGCCACGACACCGGGTCGTCGGGGGAGAAGTACTCCATCTCGGCGGTGAGATCGACGCGCATGCCGAAGTGCTTGCCGGGCTGCGTGGGCGCCGGGAGCTTGATGCGGCCGCGCGTGTGGAGCTCGAGGAGGTAGTCCATCGCCACCTCGACGGGCGCGATGCGCAGCTCGTACGAGAGCACCGTGCCGCGCGACGCGGGCAGCATGTAGAGGTGCGAGAGGTACACCACGCACAGGTCGGGCGCGTAGGCCGGGTTCACCAGCACGGAGCCGTCGCGCACGCCGCAGATGTTGCCCGCGCGGTCGCGCGCCGCGATGAGAAAGTAGCGAATGTACGTGCCGCTCGGCGTGGGGTCGTAGGCGTCGTCGCGGAGAAAGCGCTTGATGACGTCTTCGCGCTCCATCTCGCCGTGCGCGCCGAAGGCGTCCCACAGGATCTTGTAGGCCGCCGCGAAGCCCGGGTCGTCGGGGTCGACGATCTCCCAGAGCTCGAACGCGCGCGTCTCGCGCTCGATCATCTCGACCACGTCCTGGTGGTAGAGGTCCTTCAGGCAGAGGCGCAGTCGGCGGCTCGGAGCGACCAAAGGGGTTGAGCCTTTCGTGGGGGGCCGCGCGGCGGCCATCGACCCCTGACAATGGCAGCATCTGCGCGCGATCGCCCTCGAAAACAAAGCCCCGTGCGCCCCGCCGCCGCGGTACCGTGCGCGGGCGTACGGAGCGCGACACCGCCGATGCCCACGACCCGCCCCCTCGACATCGACGACAACGCATCCGTCTGGACCGCCACCGCGCGCCCCGTGGCGCCGCTCGCGCCCCTCGACCGCGCGGTGCGCGCCGACGTGGTGATCGTGGGCGCGGGCTTCACGGGCCTCTCGACCGCGTACCACCTCTCGTCGCGGTACCCCGACCGCAAGGTGGTGGTGCTCGAGGCGAAGCGCGTGGGCAACGGCGCCTCGGGCCGCAACGGCGGCATGGCCCTGCACTGGATCAACGGCGTCGAGGTGCGCGACGCCGAGCGCGCGCGGCGGCTCTACGCGGTGACCACCGAGGCCATCGACTGGATCGCGGGCGTGGCGCGCGAGCACGGGTTTCCGCTGCGCTTCCGACGCAACGGCTGCATGGAGGTGCTCACCGACGCGCGCCGCGCCGAGGAGGCCCACGCCCACGCCGAGCGCCTCGCCGCGTGGGGCATCCCGGTGCAGTTTCTCCAGGGCGCCGCCCTCGAAGAACGGCTGCGCGCGCGCGGCGTCGTGGGCGCCACGCTCGATCCGACCACCGGTCAGTTACACGGCCTCGACCTGCTGCACGGCCTCCGCGCGGTGCTCCTCGCGCGCGGCGTCGACGTGTACGAAGAGAGCCCCGTGGTGCGCATCGACGAGGGGCGCGAGCACGTGCTCACCACGCCGCGGGGCTCGGTGCGCGCGCCCGCGATGGTGCTCGGCACCAACGGGTACACGCCCTCGCTGGGGTACTTCCGCGGGGGCATCATCCCGCTGCACTCGCACTGCGTGGCCACCGAGCCGCTCCCCCTCGCGCGCTGGCGCGAGCTGGGCTGGGGCGACGTGGCGGCCTTCAGCGACGACCTCGACCGCGTCGCCTACGCGAGCCTCACCGACGACGGGCGCCTCCTCTTCGGCGGCGGCGGCAACGGCGCCTATTCGTACTACTACGGCGGCCGCACCGCGGCGCCGCGCACGCCCGAGCGCCAGTTCGCCTTCGTGCAGCGCGTGCTCGCGCGGTACTTCCCCGACGCCCGCGACGTGCGCATCGCCCAGCGGTGGACGGGCACCCTCGGCGTCACGATGAGCCGCGTGTGCAGCATGGGCGTCACCGGGGCGCACAAGAACGTGTTCTACGCGCTCGGATACAGCGGCCACGGCGTGGTGCTCGCCAACCTCGCGGGGCGCGTGCTCTGCGACCTGTACGCCGACCACCACGAGCCCTGGCGCGACATGCCCTTCTATCAAGCGCCGCTGCGGGGCATTCCGCCGGAGCCCCTGCGCTGGCTCGGCTACCACGCCTTCACGGCCGTGACGGGGCGCTCGCCGCGCCGCACCGACGCGCACGACAGCCTCGCGCGAAGGCCCACCGAATAAGGGTGTTCAGCGCGGCGCGGGGGCCTCGATCCACACCGACTTCGGGGCCGTGAACGAGCGCATGCCCTCGCGCCCGAGCTCGCGGCCCCAGCCCGAGAGCGCGTTGCCGCCGAAGGGCATGCGCGGGTCGGACTTCACCATCGCGTTGACGAACACCGCCCCCGCGCGCAGCGACGCCGCGAGGCGAGCGCCCTCGTCGAGGTCGGCCGTCCACACCGAGGCGCCGAGCGCGTAGGGGCTCGCGTTGGCCACGGCCACGGCCTCGCGCGCGTCGCGCACCACCCGCACGGCCGCCGCGGGGCCGAAGGTCTCTTCGTCCCACGCGGCCATGCCGGGCCCTGCGCCCGTGAGCAGCGTGGCGGGGTACCAGAAGCCCTCGCGGTCGGGCACCACGCCGCCGAGGGCGAGGGTTGCACCACGGGCCACGGAGGCCGTCACCTGCGCGTGGAGCTCGTCGCGCAGGTCGCGGCGGGCCATGGGCCCGAGGCCCGTGGCGGCGTCGCAGGGGTCGCCCAGCACCGTCGACGCCAGGTGCGCGCGCAGCCGCTCGATGAACGCGTCGGCCACGGAGGCCTCCACGAGGAAGCGCTTCGCCGCGATGCAGCTCTGGCCGTTGTTCTGCAACCGCGCCGCGGCGGCCGTGGCGGCGGCGCGCTCGAGGTCGGCGCTGGCCAGCACGATGAAGGGATCGCTCCCCCCGAGCTCGAGCACCGAGGGCTTGAGGTGCTGCCCCGCGAGGGCGGCCACCGAGCGGCCCGCGCGCGTGCTCCCGGTGAGCGTTACGGCCGCCACGCGGGGGTCGCCCACGAGCGCCTCGAGCTGGTCGACGCGCGCAAACACGTTGCGCACCACGCCGTCGGGGAGCCCCGCCTCGGCGCACACCTCCACGATGGCCTCGGCGCAGCCGGGCACGTTGGGGGCGTGCTTCAGCAGCACCGTGTTGCCCGCCGCGAGCGCCGATGCACCGAAACGAAACAGCTGCCACAGCGGGAAGTTCCACGGCATGACGGCCAGCACGGGCCCCATGGGCGCGTGGGCCACGAAGCTCTCGCGGGCCTCCGTGGGCACCACCTCGGGCGCGAGCCACGCGGCGGCGTTGGCGGCGGCGTGGCGGCACGCCCAGGCGCATTTGCGCGCCTCGCCGAGGCCCTGCGTCACGGGCTTGCCCATCTCTTCGGCCATGAGCGTCGCGAGCGCGGGGGCGCGTCGCTCGAGCGCCGTCGCAACACGCTCGAGGGCCTCACAGCGCTCGGCGAGGGGCGCGCCCGACCAGGCCTCGAAGGCACGGTGCGTGGCGGCGAGGGCGGCCTCGAGGTCGTGTGCGGTGGCCTCGGG
>CAISKJ010000752.1 GCA_903885885.1 uncultured delta proteobacterium | reverse complement strand
TGACACGGCCCGCGCGCGTCGTGCCTCATCGCGGGCCTATGACCCTCCCGCGCGCTCAACGCACCCTCTCGCTCGCCTCCGTGCTCGCGCTCCTCGCGGCCTGCTCCGACCCGCAGCCTGCGCCCGTCGACGCCACCACGGCCACCGACGCGAGCGACGCCGCGGAGACGGCGGTCACCGACGCCGCGGTCGACGCGCGCGCGGGTGACGGCGGCATCACGGCGGTGCCCGAGAGCGAGGCGTGGGAGATCCCGGGCCTGCACGGCGAGGCTCACGTGCTGCGCACCGACGCCAACGTGCCGCACATCTACGCCGCCGACCGCGAAGACCTCGCGCGCGTGCAGGGCTTCGTGGTGGCGCGCGACCGGTACTTCACCCTCGACCTCGCGCGCAGGCTCGCGCAAGGCAAGGTGTCGGCCCTCCTCGGCGACGCCGCCCTCGAGACCGACCTGCAGAGCCGACAGACGGGCATGACGTACGTGACCGAGCAGCTCCTCGGCGCGCTCACGGTGCCCGAGCAGCAGCGCTTCGACGCCTTCGCCGCGGGCATCAACGCCTACGTCGCCAAGGTGCGCGAGGGCCTGCTCCCGCCGCCCAGCGAGGTGCGCCTCGCGGCCACCCTCTTCGGCCGCCAGCCCGCCGAGCTCATGCAGGATTTTACGCGTCGCGACGTCGTCGCGATGGGCACCACGTTTCTCTATCAGAGCGGCTACGAGACGGGCGACGTCGACCGCGCCCGCGCCCACGCGCGGCTGCCGGGAGAGTTCACCGGGCAGGCCCTCGCCGACCTCCGCCGGGCGGGCGCGCGGCCCGACATCTTCGAACGCGTCACGCAGATTCGCCCCACCGCCTCGGCCGACGGCTGGGGCCTCGAGACGGCCGCGCCGCGCCCCTCGATGCTCGACCGCGCGCCTACGCCGCCGGGCACTGCGCAGCACCTTCCGCGCGTGCCCGCGGCGCGCAACCGGGCGCCGCAGCGCACGCCCCTCGCGATGCTCGATCACCTCGCCGACACGCTCGAGCGCATCGAGCTGCGGCTGCACCGCGTCGAGGGCTTCGGCTCCAACGCGTGGGCCGTGATGGGGCGCGCCTCGCGCGACGGCTCGACCCTTCTCGCAGCCGACGGGCACCTGCCGCTCACCATCCCGTCGCTGTTCTATCAGATCGGGCTCGACACCGAGGTGCTCGGGCGCGGCGACATCCACCAGGTGGGCGTGGCGCTGCCGCTGCTCCCGTACGTGGCCATGGGCACCAACGGCCGCGTGGCGTGGGGCTTCACGCAGCTCAGCGGCGACATCACCGACTGGTACCGCGAGGAGATCACCCTCGACGCCGCGGGCGTGCCCACCGCGAGCCGCTTCGGCGGAGCGAGCCGACCGCTCGTGCGCGTCGACGAGCGCGTCGAGGTCGCCGACGTGCCCGCCCTCATGAGCCGCGGTCGCACCGAGAGCGTGTCGCGCTTCACCACCTTCGACGGCCGGTGGATCACCGCCATCGAGGGCCGCACCGTCACCGCCGCGGAGACCCTCGCGGCGGGCGAGTCGCGCGTCTACCTCCTCGGCCAGTGGATCGTGCCGCGCGACACCGACGGCGACGGCACCATCACCGCCGTGAGCTTCGACTACGTGGGCCTCGACGCGAGCAACATCTTCGAATCGTTTGCGCGCTTCGGCATGGCCAACAACGTGAGCGAGTACCGCGAGGCGACGAAGGGCCTCGTGGCCTTCTCGCTCAACCAGGTGGCCGCCGACGCGGCGGGCTCGGTGTATTACTCGGGCTATCAAGCCACGCCGTGCCGCGAGTGGCTCCCGCGCAACGCCGACCGCACGTGGGCCACCGGCGCCGACCCGGGCCTCCTCCTCGATGGCACGCGCTTCGGGGGCTTTCACATCCCCATTCGCAACACCATCGTCGACGAGACGGCCGGCGCTACGGATCCGTACCAGTGCGTGGTGCCCTTCGAGCGCACGCCCGCGTCGCTCGACCCCGCGCGCGGTTATGTGCTCACGGCCAACAACCAGCCTGGGCACATCACCGACGACAACTCGCTCACCAACGACCCCTACTACATCGGCGGCCCGTGGAACGACGGGTACCGCGCCGAGCGCATCGACACGCTCTTGCGCGAGGGCGTCGCGGCGCACAACCTCGACGAGGAGGCCATGGCGCGCGTGCAGGCCGACGCGCGGTCGCCCCTCGGCGGGCAGTTCGTGCCGGCTCTCCTCGACGCGATCGATCAGGCCCGCACGGCCTCGATGGGCACGCCCGCCGCGGGCACCCCCGAGGGCCGCCTCGCGTTGATGTACCGCGCCGCGGGCACCGACTACGACGAGGTCGCGCGCAGGCTCCGCGCGTGGAGCACGGCGGGCTTTCTCACCCCCTCGGGGGTCGAGACCTTCTACCACTCGGTGGCCGCGGGCGAGCGCGAGCACGCCGTCGCGACGATGCTCTTCAACGCGTGGGTGGGCCGCTTCGTGCGCGGCGTCTTCGACGACGAGCGCTGGCCGGCGGACCCCTTCGCGGGCGGCGGCAGCGCGGCCCGCGCGCGCACGCTGGTGCTCATGCTCGACGGCCGCGGCGCCACCAACAGCACGCGCCTCTCCTCGTGGAACCCGGCCACGCAGGAGTCGGCCTACTTCGACGTGCTCGGCACCGAGCCCGTCGAGACGAGCCGCGAGGTGGCGCTCGCCGCGCTCGATCAGGCGCTCACCTTCCTGCGCGCCAACCCGTCGGGCCCCGGCGCCGGCGGCTTCGGCACGCGCGACATGAACCAGTACCTCTGGGGCCTGCGCCACCACGTGCGCTTCGATTCCATTCTGTCGGAGTTTCTCGGCGACAACTCCACCTTCGGGCCCATCACCGCGGGCTTCTCCATCACGCCGTCGCGCGTGCCGCTCGCGCCGATGATCCCCGCGGGCGATCCGCGCGCGATGCTCCCGGGCTTTCCCCGCGGCGGCGATCAGTGGGTGGTCGACGCGGCCAACTCGGGCCTCGGCGGCGAGAACTTCACCTTCGGCTCGGGCCCCACGTACCGCATGGTGGTGGCCTTCCATCCGGGCGGCGCCACCGCGGGACGCAACGTGATCCCCGGCGGTCAGAGCGGGCTCAACACGTCGCCCAACTTCAGCGACCAGGCGGCGCTCTGGCTCGGCAACCGCGCGCTGCCGATGTACCTCACCGCCGCCGAGGTGGCCGCGCACGCCACGTCGCGCGAGCGCTTCTCGCCCATGCGCTGAAAATTTCTCGCTGCCTATACACTGCCGCGCGTGAAGCCCCACGCGCTGCTGTGTCTCCTCGCGCTCACGCCTGCCTGTCACCGCCGTGGGGCGCGCGCGCCCGCCGCGCCGCGATGGATCGTGCGCCCCGTCGACGGCCCCGCGCTGCGCGTCGAGGGCGCCGTCTCGCTGCGCGGCGCCGTGCGCTACGACGGCGCGTCGCCCGCCGCGGCCGCGCACCCCGCGTCGGCCCTCGTCGCGAGCGCGCGCCTCGCCGACGGGTGGCTCTTCGCGAGCGAAGACGGCACCCTGTCCCGCGCGTCGTCGGCCACCAGCGCGCTCTCGGTGATCGGTGCGCTCCCCACCCGCGCCGAGCCCGTGCGCGCCCTCGAGGGGAGCGTCACCCAGGGCGTTCACTCGCGCGGACGCATGGCCGTCATCGACGAGCGCCTCGGCGCCTACGCCATCGACCCCGACGGCGCGCACCGCCCGCTCGCCCTCGAGCGCGCGCTCTCGGCGTGCTTCGTTGCACCCGACGAGCTGCTCGCGGTGACCGAGCCCGGCGTGCTGCGCGCCTCCCACGACGCGGGTCGCACCTTCACCGTGCTGCGCCCTCCGTCGGGCGTCGCCCTCGCCGTGTGGAACGCCGACGACCTCACGCTCGTGCGCACCACCTCGGGCACGTTTCGCTACGCGCGCGGCGCGCTCGCCCCGCACGACCGCGACCTGTCGCCCGCGGCGTGGCTGCGCGTGGCCGCCGACGTCGACGGGCGCTTCCGCGACCCCTTCGCGGCGACGCCTTTCGCGCTCGACCGAAGCCGCTCGGCCCAGATCGCGCCAGGGCGCATCGCGACGGTGCAGTCCGACGGGCTGGTGATCGTCGACGCGCGCACCGGCCGTGCGCTCGCCGCGGACGCGCTGCCGGGCGAGGGGTGCGCGCTCTACGCGCGCCATCACGGCGTGGGCGCGGTGTGTCGCCACCAGGCGTGGGCGAAGCTCGTGGCCGCGCGCGACGCCGACCGCGCGGGGTGGACCGTGCTCCGCGACGAGGCGCGCGCCGAGCCCGTGGGCCCCGTGGTGTTCGACGACGCGTCGCGCGCCTGGGCCGTGCACGCGCCCTGCGCGCAGCAGACGGTGATCG
>CAISKJ010000751.1 GCA_903885885.1 uncultured delta proteobacterium | reverse complement strand
GTCGAGGCGATGCGCGCGGGGGCCTACGATTTTCTCTCCAAGCCCGCGCGCCTCGACGTGCTCGAGATGACGCTCGCGCGCGCCGTCGAGCGGCACCGCCTGTCGGACGAGGTGCGGCGCCTACGGAGGGCCGTCGAGCCCGCCGACGAGGTGGGCCTCCTCGGCGACTCGACGCCGATGCGTGCCCTCAAATCGCTCATCGGGCGCGTGTCCGAGGCCGACGTCTCGGTGCTCATCACGGGCGAGTCGGGCACGGGCAAGGAGGTCGTCGCGCGCGCCATCCACGCCGCGAGCGCGCGGCGGTCGCAGCCCTTCGTCGCGATCAACTGCGCGGCGGTGCCCGAGGCCCTCCTCGAGAGCGAGCTCTTCGGCCACGTGCGAGGCGCCTTCACCGACGCCCGCGAGGCGCGCGCGGGGCTCTTTCGACGGGCCCACGGCGGCACGCTCCTGCTCGACGAAGTGGGCGACATGCCCATGAGCATTCAGCCGAAGCTCCTGCGGGTTCTCCAAGAGCGCACGGTGCGGCCCGTGGGGGGCGCCGACGAGGTGCCCGTCGACGTGCGCATCATCGCGGCGACGCACCGCGACCTCGAGACCCTCATGGAGCAGCAGCGCTTTCGCGAGGACCTCTACTTTCGCCTCCACGTCGTGGAGATCGAGGTGGCCCCGCTGCGCGCGCGCAAGACCGACATTCTGCTTCTGGCGCAGAGCTTTCTGCGCGACGCCGCGAAGCGCCTGGGGCGCCCCGTAGTGGGCATCGGCGCCGCGGCGGCCGAGCGCCTCATCGACTACGCGTGGCCGGGCAATGTGCGCGAGCTGCAGAACTGCATCGAGCGCGCGGTGGCCCTCACGCGCTTCGATCAGATCGCCGTCGAAGACCTCCCCGAGCGCCTGCGGCAGCACCGCCCCGAGGGGGCGCTGACGATCCCCGGCGACGACCCGGCCGCCCTCCCTACGATGGACGAGGTCGAGCGTCGCTACGTGCTCCACGTGCTCGACGCGCTGCGCGGCAACAAGGCCGCGGCGGCGCGGGTGCTCGGCTTCGAGCGCAAGACCCTCTACCGCAAGCTCGAGCGCTGGGGCATCGCGACGCGCGACGACGAGCGCTGACGCCGCGTCCGAAGGACACGCCGTGTCCGAAGGACACACCCCCGGGGGCGCGCGAAACCTCAGCGCAACCCGGGCATTCGTGACGGTCTCTCGGTTGCAGTGCGCTGCCCTCGCGGCGCCTCCGCTGCACACCTCCGAAAGACGCTGTCCCCCTCATGATCCCTCCGCCCCGCAGCCGTCTCGCGGCGATCGTCGCGCACGATCTCCCCGCCTCTCTCGTGGTCTTTCTCGTCGCCCTCCCGCTCTCGCTGGGCATCGCCGTCGCGTCGGGCGCGCCGGCGCGCGCGGGCCTCGTCGCGGCCGTCGTCGGCGGCCTCGTCGTCGGCGCCATCGGCGGCGCGCCCTTCCAGGTGAGCGGCCCCGCCGCGGGGCTCTCGGTGATGCTCTACGGCTTCGTCCAGCGCTTCGGCTTCGGGACCACGTGCCTCATCGGCGCGCTCGGCGGCGCGCTGCAGCTCGCGGCGGGTTCTGCGGGCCTCGCGCGGGCCGCGCTCGCCATCTCGCCCGCCGTGCTGCACGCGATGCTCGCGGGCATCGGCGTGCTCATCGCGCTCGGTCAGGCGCACGTGCTGCTCGGGTACACCCCGCACGGCTCGGCGCTCGCGAACGTGCGTGACCTCCCGGCGGCCATCGGCGGGGCCCACGGCGACACCCTCGCGGTCGGCGCGCTCACGCTCGTCAGCCTGATCGCGTGGAACCGCTTCGCCGCGCGGCGCGTGCCCGCGGTGCCCGGCGCCCTCGTCGCCGTCGCCGTCGGAACCCTCGCGGCGCACTGGCTCCCCGGCGTACCGCGCGTGCACGTGGTCGACGGCATGCTCGGCGACTTCACGCGCCCGTCGCTGTCCGCCCTCGTCGCCCACCCGGCGAGCGAGCTCGTGCTCGCCGCCCTCGCGCTCACGGTCGTGGCAAGCGCCGAGTCGCTCCTGTGCGCCGTGGCGACCGACACGCTGCACCGCGGGCCTCGCGCCGACCTCAACCGCGAGCTGCGCGCCCAGGGCGTCGCCAACATCGTATCGGGCCTCCTCGGCGGCCTCCCGGTGACCGGTGTGATCGTGCGCAGCTCGGCCAACATCGGGGCTGGGGCGCGAACGCGCGCCTCGGCCATGCTCCACGGCGCGTGGGTGCTGCTCGTGGTGCTCTTCGCGACGCCCCTCCTCCGCGCCGTGCCGCTCGCGGCCCTCGGCGGGCTGCTGGTGTACGTGGGGGTCAACCTGGTGAAGGTGCACGAGTATCGGCAGAGCGCCCGCTACGGCGAGGCCCTCACCTACCTCGCCACGCTCGGGGGCGTGGTGTTCATCAACCTCCTCTGGGGCATCGGCATCGGGCTGGCGCTCGCCCTCGTGCGACTGCTGCGCAACCTCTCGGGCGTGCAGGTGCAGATCGAAGAGGGCGAGCGCGCGCTCGAGGTCACGGTGCGCGGGCACCTGTCGTTCCTCTCGGCGCCGGCGCTCTCGTCGGAGCTCGCGCTCGTGCCCGCCGGGCGCCACGTTCGCCTTCGCTTCGAGGTGTCGCGCGTCGACCAGGCCGCCGTCGAGATCATCCGCGCCTGGAAGGCCGGCTACGAGCGCGCGGGCGGCACCGTCGAGAAGGATCCGCTCGACGCCCTCCCCGGCGGAGCCCTCGCGGAGCACCCCGCGCGATGAGCGCCTGCGCCGTCGACGCCTGGGTCGAGCACGCGCGGGCCCTCCTGCCGCCGCAGAACCCGCTGTGGGCCTTCTTGCACAACAACGCGCTCGTCGCCTTCGAAGGCCTCCCCTTCGCCGAGGGCGTGCGCGAGGCCGCCGCCCTCTACCGCGCGCGCCCCACGGAGACCGAGGCGTTCTTTCGCGCCGAGCTCGCCCGCGGGCGCATCACGCGCGCCTCCCTCGACGCCGCCCTCGCCCACGCGATGCCCGACCACGACCGCGTGGCGCGCTTCCTCCACGACCCGCGCGCCTGCGACGACCTGCCGCCTCGCACGGCGCGCCGCGTCGCAGCGCGCCTCGCGGGCCACGTGCGCCGCGAGCACGAGCGCAGGCTCCAGGACCTGCTCGTGCCCCTCATCGCCGCGTGGCTCGACCAGGGCATGAGCGGCTGGGTGCACCCCTACGAGGGCGAGACCTTCTGGACGTACTTTCAGTGCTCCGTCGAGGCGACGCCCACGTGGGCTGTGCCGGGCAACGCCGGGCTGCGCGCGCGCGTTCGGGCGCACCGCGACGCGGGCCGCGGCCCGCGCGAGATCGTCGCCGAAGAGCTGCGCGCCGCGG
>CAISKJ010000750.1 GCA_903885885.1 uncultured delta proteobacterium | reverse complement strand
GTCAACGCTGGCGTTGCTGTGAACAAGCTGTTGCAAATCTCTTGCGGTGCGGCGTACACAGACGACAAGGAGGTTGTTGAGTTCGATGCGGCTCCTCGCTTGAACGTGCTCGACGAGGTGTTGGAGGCCGACGCCGACCGTCCGCTGGTGTCGATCGATCGCATCGACCTGGGTGCGATCGACATGGTGGCGCTGGAGTCGGCCCGTCGCGCGCTCGGTGAGGCGAAGAAGAAGGGCGCCGAGGGCGAGGCTCCGAGCGCGACGCAGGTGACCGCGGTGGGCGAGGCGGTGCTGCGTTGGACGCGCGCGCAGGCGCAGCAGAACCCGACGCTCATCGGGTTGCAGCGCAGCGTGCAGGAGGCGATCGACGCCTACGCCGCGGGCGCGCGCGACCTGCAGAGCCTCGTGGTGTCGCTCACGACCTCGACGGAAGCGCTCCAGGTGCAGATGGCGCGCGCCGAGGCCGAGGGGCTCACGCGGGCGGAGCTGGCGCACTACGACGTGCTGCGCGAGACGCTGGGAGAGGCGGGCAACGAGGTGACGGTGCGCGAGGGGCTCAAGGCGTCGCTGCGCGCGCTGCGGGGCCTCGGTGAGCGCGTGGGGCGCGACTGGCGCTACACCGACCAGGGGCGCGCGCGGGTGACCCTGGCAGTGCGCGACGCGCTCAACGAAGGGATGGGTGAAGCGACCGACGAGGCGGCGCGCAAGCAGATGCGCGAGGCGCTCTTCGCGCGGCTGTACGAGACGCTGTGAGGGGAGCGAGAGGCGCTACGGCGTGACGCAGGCGCCGCGACGGCAGGTGCGGCTTCGACCTACGAGGAGACCTCAGACGCGGAGGATGAGAGGCGCTCGGCGAACCACGCGCGCACGCGCTCCCAGTCAGCGCGCCGGTAGAGAACGTCGGTGCAAAGCGCGTCGAGTTGATCGCGGTCGGTGTCGATGCGCAGCCCGTTGGCCTGCGCCTGGAGGTGAGCGACATAGTGCGCCATGACCTTCCACGCGAAGGGGAAGGCGCGTCGGACCGATGCAAACGCAAAGAAGATGGCCGCGGGTTCGTCGCGTAGGTTGCCCGCCGCGAGACGCTCGGCGTTGGCGCAGGCTGCGCGTACCGCCATCGGGTCACAGAGCGCGACGCGGTGCCACCGTCGCGCGATGAACGGGTACCACGCCGCGAGGGCCTCGCCGTCGATGATCATCGCGCGCTGGCGGTGAGTTCGCGCGTGAGCTCTTCGATCGTCGCATCGTCGATCGAGGCGAGGCTCACGAGCTCGGCCTCGAGCCCCGCGGGGAGCTGCACGTGGAGCTTCGCGATCGGGTTGTTGCGAAGGTGCGCCGGTAGCGCGGCGAGGTCGATCGGCTCGGGAAACAGCGGGACACGGGCCTCTTCGATCGGCTGCGACATCGCGCGAGTATCGGGGCGCCGGGGGCGTTGCGCAACCCGCGTCGCGTGGAGTGCGGGCGTGGCTGTGCGTGGTGGGCGCGTAGGAGTGGAATTGCAAAGGGCCGTGGGCTGCCCTTGCGCTG
>CAISKJ010000749.1 GCA_903885885.1 uncultured delta proteobacterium | reverse complement strand
GCCCATTTTTCACCTCATCGAAGCCGACGCGGTGTTTCCCGACGACCTGCTGCGCTTCTTGCGTGAGGCCGCCGACTATTACATGCACCCCATCGGCGAGGTGCTGCGCTCGGCGGCCCCCGCGGTGGAGCACCGCAAGGGCGACGAAGACCCGGCCACGGCGGGCACGCCCGGCGCGCTCGTCACGGGCAGCGCGGCCAAGCGCAGGGCGGCCCTCAAGGCCCGCTGGCAGCGCGTGCACGAAGAAACCTACGTGAAGCTCGCCCCCGGCGTGGCCGAGGCGCCGCCGAAGCTCCGCGGCGATCGGCAGGCGCAGGTGTATGCGATTCTCGCCTCGCGCGGCGAGGTGTCGATGACCGAGCTGCGCCAGCAGATCAAGACGGCGCGCGAGGTGGTGTCGGGCCTGTGCGAGCGCGGCATCGTGGCGCTCGACGTCCGCGAGGTGCCCGACGATCCCTTCTTCGGCGAGCCCGTTCCGAGAGACACACCGCCCGAGCTCACCGACGCGCAGCGCGACGCCGTCGACGCCATCACCCTCGCGGCCACCCACAAAGAGCGCGCCACCTTCATGCTGTACGGCGTGACGGGCTCGGGCAAGACCGAGGTGTACCTCCGCGCCATCGATGCGGCGCAAAAAGCGGGCTACGGCGCGCTGCTCCTGCTCCCCGAGATCGCGCTCACGCCGCAGCTCGTGGGGCGCTACCGCGCGCGCTTCGGCGACAACCTCGCGGTGCTCCACTCGGGCCTCAAGAACGACGACCGCCACGCCATGTGGAAGCGCCTCCACCGCGGCGAGGTGCACGTCGCCATCGGGGCGCGCAGCGCGGTCTTCGCCCCCGTGCGCAACCTCGGGCTCATCATCGTCGACGAGGAGCACGACCCCTCGTTCAAGCAAGACGACCACTTTCGCTACCACGGCCGCGACCTCGCGCTCCTGCGCGCGCACCGGCTGGGCATCCCGTGCGTGCTCGGCAGCGCCACCCCGTCGGTCGAGAGCTACCACGCCGCGCAGGAGGGCCGTTACCGCCTGCTCCACCTGCCCGGCCGCGCCACGCAGGCCCCGATGCCCTCCATCGAGATCATCGACCTGCGGCGCATGGCGCCCCGCGGCCCCACGGGCCACGAGCTCTTGTCACTGCCGCTCGTGCGCGCCCTCGACGCGACGCTCAAGCGCAACGAGCAGGCCATTCTGTTTCTCAACCGCAGGGGCTTCGCGCCCAGCGTGCGGTGCGCCAAATGTGATGCCGCCATCGAGTGCCCCTCGTGCAGCGTGGCGCTCGTGATGCACCGGCGCGAGGGCTCGCTGCGGTGCCACTACTGCGACTTCAACGTGCCCTTCAACAACACGTGCATCACGTGCGGGGGCGACGAGCTCACGCTCATCGGCGTGGGCACCGAGAAGCTCGAGACGGCGCTCATCAACTCGTTTCCGCGCGCGCGCATCGGGCGCCTCGACCGCGACGTGGCGAGCGGCATCGGCGCCGAAGAGGTGCTCGAGAAGCTCCGCAAGGGCGACATCGACGTGCTCGTGGGCACGCAGATGGTCACCAAGGGCCACGACGTTCCGCGGGTGACCCTCGTGGGGGTGATCAACGCCGACGCCGCGCTCGCGTTCCCCGATTTTCGCGCGGTGGAGCGCACGTTTCAGCTCCTCTCGCAGGTGGCCGGCCGCGCGGGCCGCAGGGAGCTTCCGGGCCACGTGCTCATTCAAACCTACCAGCCCGAGCACCCGGTGCTTCTGCGCGCGAAGACGCACGACTACGAGGGCTTCTACCACGACGAAATCGCCGCCCGCGCCGAGCTCGGGTATCCGCCCTTCGGCCGCCTCGCGGCGCTCAAATGCGACGGGCCCGATGAAGAGAAGCTCCGCGACGCCTGCACGCGCCTCGACGGCTACCTTCGCACGCTGCCCGAGGTGAGCGCCGGCGCGGTGAAGGTGCTCGGCCCCACGCCCTCGCCCATCGAGCGCATCCGCGGGCGCTTTCGCATGCAGAGCCTCTTGCGCGCCACCGAGCGTCCCAAATTGCGCCGCGTGCTCGCGCGCCTCCAAGAGGCCCTCGAGGCCCACTGCCGCGACGGGGTGCGCATGGCCATCGATGTCGACCCGATGCAGATGTTGTAAACTGCTCAGTTCTTCGCTTCCGGTTTCGAAGCGTCGTACCAATTGTCTCACCATGAGACAGCGGCACAGTAGCCTCGCGGCATTCCTCCTGACCCTGGCTTCGACGCTCACCGCCTCCGCGCAGGTGATGCAACCCGACGGAACGGTGATCCCCACGCGCACGAGCGATGATGGCCCCAGCGTGGCCGACATTCTCGGCATGCGCGGCGAGCGCAACCTCACCGCGCCGTTTACGCCCTTCAACGCGCAGAGCAACGCGCGCCCCGACCCGCAGACCTTCCGCCCCGGGTGTCGCATCTCGTTCCGGGTCATCGCCCGCAACGCGGGTCACCCCGACTCCTTCGGTTGGTACAACGTCGTCCCCGGCCGCGCCGCGGCGCCGCCTCTGGCCGAGCGTTTCACCATCGTCCCATCGGCGGGCATGAGCGCGCCCGCCGCGTCGGGCGGCGTCGGCTTCATGGCCACCCTCGACATCGGCAGCGACCCTCGCTACACGGGCGGCGACATCGGGTTCTTTCTCAACAACCCGGTGCAGGAGCACACCTACTTCACCGAGCGGCGCTACCAGCCCACCGAGGTGCCCGGCTTCTTCTACGCGCTCATCTACGACAGCCGCGTCACCGCGGGCGGCTTCTACTTCGCGTGGGAAGACATCATCAGCGGCAACGACAACGACTTCAACGACCTCATCGTTCTCGTCGACAACCTCACCTGCACCGGCGGCGGCGGCGCCTGCACCGTGCCCGGCGCGATGGGCGCCTGCGCCGCGGGCACGCAGCAGTGCCGCAACGCCGAGCTCACCTGCGTGTCGACGATCACCCCGTCGGCCGAGACGTGCGACGGCATCGACAACAACTGCAACGGCACCGTCGACGAGGGCGACACGCTGTGCGCCACGCGCCAGGTGTGCGACCGCGGCGTGTGCGTCGAGCGCTGCCTCGCCGAGCTCGGGTGCCTCGAGGGCTTCGTGTGCTCCGACCGCGGCACCTGCGTCGAGACCTCGTGCGCGACGGTGACCTGCGCCGCGGGCTCCACCTGCCGCAACGGCGTGTGCCGCGCGCAGTGCGAGGGCGTCGTGTGCCCCAACGGTCAGGTGTGCAGGCAAGACCGCTGCGTCGACCCCTGCAACGGCCTCACGTGCGACCGCGACCAGGTGTGCGTCGCGGGCGTCTGCCAGGCCCGCTGCCCCTGCCGCCGCTGCGGCGCGGGCGAGAGCTGCACCACCGACGGCGTGTGCCGCACCACCGCGTGCGCCGCGATGACCTGCCCGCAGGGCACCTACTGCGAGGCCGGCACCTGCCGTGATTCCTGCGCGGGCGCGGTGTGCCCCGGCGGCGGGATGTGCATGGGCGGGCGGTGCTTTCCGCCCGTGTCGCTCGGCGACGGCGGCGTGCGAGACGGATCCGTGACCGACGGCTCCGTGGCCGACGGCGGCGCTACGACCGACAGCGGCGTCGCCCGCGATGCCGCGATGGACGCCGCCGATGGCAGCCTGGTGGTTCCCGGTGGAGAGGGCAAAGAAGACGGCTGCAGCTGCCGCGCGGGCGCGCCCCGCAGCACGCGCGGGGCCTACGCCCTCTTCGGCGTGGCCGCGGTGCTCATGGCCCGCCGCCGCCGCCGCTAGTACGCTACTGCGCCTGCACCTGGCTCACGTGGAGCCAGGATGCAGGCGACCCGTCCTGCCACTGCACGCACACCTGATCGCCCTGCGCCTGCACCACCGTGGCGCCGTAGTACCCACCATCGCTCCACTGCGCGAGCACGTAGGCGCCGGGCGCAAAGGCCCCGCCCTTGCCCTTCGCGAAGCCCTGGCCCTTGTCGAAGCCCTGGCCCTTGTCGAAGCCCTGGCCCTTGTCGAAACCGCCCTTGTCGTACGCGGGGTCGTAACCGCCCCCGGTTTTGTTGTAGGCGCCCTTGTCGTGGGCCCCCATGTCAAAACCGCCCTGGTCAAAACCGCCCTTGTCAAAACCGCCCTTGTCGTACGCGGGGTCGTAGCCGCCCTGGTTGTAGCCGCCCTGGTTGAAGCCGCCCTGGTTGAAGCCCCCCATGGGCATCATGCCCTGGTGCACGAAGGGCTGACCGTTCACGTGCAGCTCGACGCCGGCGCCCGGGTCGACCTCGCCGTCGATGTCGGCGTTGCCGACGATGCGGTAGCTCACCGCGCCCGGCGTGGTGCCATACGAGTCGGCGGGAAGCTGAAACTGAAAATGAAACTGGTACGACTGTCCCGGTTGCGCCGTGAAGGGCCCCGAGAGCACCGTCGGCGCCGCGAGGTCTTGCGTCTTCTGGGTGAGCTGGCCGTTCTGGTTCACCTGCTGGGTCATGGTGAGCTTCACGGTCACGTTGGTGATCTGCTGCGCGCGGCGGCCGCCCTGAAACACCGCCATGCCGTTGACCACACCGCCCGCCTGCACCTGCGGAAATTGCAGCGCAATCGAGAGGCTCCCGCCGCCCACGCCGAACGCATCAAACAGTCCCATGAGAGTGCTCCTCTGCAGTGAACGCAGCGCTCCCATCGAGCGCGCTATCGGTCAGCCGATGCCGTAGCCCTTGAGCTTCTTGTGAAGGCCCTCACGGGTGATGCCGAGGGTCTTCGCCGTAGCGCTCTTGTTGTTCTTGTGCTCTCGCAGGGCCTCGATCAAAAGCCACTTCTCGATGTGCTCGATCTGGTCTTTGAGGGTGCCGCGCGGGGCCTTGATGCGGTCGAGCAGGCCCTCGATGTTGCGAATGCGGGGCGAGAGGTGCTCTGCCATGATGTAAGAGCCCGGGTCGCTCTGGATCACGAGGCGCTGCACCTCGTTCTCGAGCTCGCGCACGTTGCCCGGCCACTCGTAGGCCATCATGAGCTCCATGGTCTGCTGCGAGAAGCCCGCCACCTGCTTGCCCAGCTCGTGCGAGTAGCGCTTGAGAAAGTGCCCGCCCAGCAGGGGAATGTCGTCGCGGCGCTCCCTCAACGGGGGGATGCGCACGGGGAAAACCTGCAGGCGATAATAGAGGTCTTGCCGGAAGCGCCCCGCGGAGACCTCGGTCTCGAGGTTGCGGTTGGTGGCCGTGACGATGCGCACATCGACCTGTCGGGTGACCCCCGAGCCCACCGGGCGCACCTCGCCCTCTTGCAACACGCGAAGAATCTTGGCCTGAAGAGACAGCGGCATCTCGCCGATCTCATCGAGGAAGAGCGTGCCCCCGTCGGCCAGTTCGAAGAGGCCCTTCTTGTCTTCGGTGGCGCCCGTGAATGAGCCCTTCTTGTGTCCGAAGAGCTCGCTCTCGAGGAGGTTCTCGGGCAGGGCCGCGCAGTTCTGCGCGATGAAGAGCTTGTCTTTACGGCGCGACTGATAGTGCACCGCCGAGGCCACGAGCTCCTTGCCCGTGCCCGTCTCGCCCTCGACGAGCACCGTGACGCGCGTGTCGATCACCTTCGACAGCTTGAGGAAGAGCGCCTTCATCGCCGACGAGTCGCCGATGATGCCTTCGAACCTCTTCTGCGCGCGCTGCTTGAGAAAGCTGTTCTCGCTGCGGGCGCTGGCCTCGGCGAGCTGCACGCGCTTGTAGAGCCGCGCGTTGGCCACCGCCAGCGAGGCCTGCTGCGCCACGAGCATGAGCAGGTCGAGGTCGCGCTCTTTGAAGATGCCCGCGCTCGCGCGGTTGTCGACCTGGAGCACCCCGAGGATCTCGTCGCCCTTCCACAAGGGCACGGCCATGGTCGACAGGATCTTCGCGCCCATGATGCTGGCCGTCTCGCCGACCTCGCGCATCGCGTCGGCGGCGAGCACCGCGGCGCGCTGCTCGATGACCTTGCGCACCACGCTCCGCGCGGTGGGAATGGCCTCGACGGCGGGGCCCTTCTGGTCGCGCACGCGCGTGGTGACGGGCACGTACTCGGGCCGCTCGGTGTTGCTCTCGTCGCGCAGCACCACCGTGAGGTGCGTGGCGCGCGGCACCGTGTCGAAGGCCGCGCGCTCGATGGCGTCGAGCACCTCGTCGAGCTCGAGCGCCCCCGACAGCGTGCGCATCGAGCTCAACAGCGACTTGAGCGAGAGGGCGTCGCCCTCGATGGACT
>CAISKJ010000748.1 GCA_903885885.1 uncultured delta proteobacterium | reverse complement strand
GTGCCCTGCACGCTCGAGCTCCCGCCCGGTCGCCACCGGCTCTTCGTGGCGGCCGACGGGTACCAGCCCGCCACCGAAGACGTCGACGTCGTGGCGCGCACCACCGTCACCGCGCGCCCCAACGTGACCGCCCTCACCGGCGCGGTGCTCGTGAGCGCCGACGAGCGCGACGCGCTCATCGAGGTCGACGGCCGCGCCATGGGCTTCACGCCCGCCGTCATCAACGTGCAGGTGGGCCCGCGGCGCGTGCGCGTCTCGATGCCGGGCTTTCGCCCCGTCGAGCGCGAGGTCACCGTGCGCCAGAGCGCGCAGGAGCGCGTCGACGTAGCCCTCACGCGCTACGAAGAGGTGTCCGCCGCGTCGCGCGCGGCCGAGAGCGTCGAAGACGCGCCGAGCTCGGTCTCCATCGTCTCGTCGCAGGAGCTCCGCGCGATGGGGTACCCCACCATCGCCGAGGCCGTCCGCGGCGTGCGCGGCGTGTACCTCTCCGACGACCACTCGTACGAGTCGCTCGGCTTCCGCGGCTTCGGGCGCCCCGGCGACTACGGCAACCGCGTGCTCGTGCTCGTCGACGGGCACCCCACCAACGACAACTGGGTCAACTCGTCGTACGTGGGCTACGACGCCCGCGTCGACCTCGACGACGTCGAGCGCATCGAGGTCGTGCGCGGCCCCGGCTCGGTGCTCTACGGCACCGGCGCCTTCTCGGGCGTGATCAACGTCGTGACGCGCGGCCGCAACGCCCCCAGCGGCGGCGACGTGGGCGCCTCGACCAACCAGTACGGCGTGGCCCGCGCCCGCGCCGGGCTCCGACTGCAGAGCGGCGCCTTCGGGATGTGGGCCTCGGCCTCGGCCGCGTACGGCGGCGGCAGAGACCTCTACCTCCCCGAGTACGCGCAGCCCGCGACGGCCACCGCGCCCGCGAGCGACGGGTGGTCGCGCAACGCCGACGGCTTCGTCGCGGGCACCTTCACCGGGCGCCTCTGGTACCGCGACCTCACGCTCCAGTGGCTGTTCAACTCGCGCGACAAGAACATCCCCACGGGCGTGTACGACACGCTGCCCGGCAACGCTCGCACCGACTTCGTCGACGCGCGCGGCCTCGCCGAGCTGCGCTACGAGCCGCGCCTCGGCGACACGTTTCAGCTTCTTACAAGGGCGTACCTCAACTACTACCGCTTCGTAGAGCGCCTCGCCTACGACGACGCCGCCCCCAACGCCGACGGCTACGACACCTACCGCGGCGTGTGGGCCGGCGCCGAGGTGCGCGGCGTGTGGACGCCGGGCCGGGCCCTGCGGCTCACCGTCGGCGGTGAGGGCGTCGGCCACTTCATCGTGCGTCAGACCGCGGGCACCGTCGCGGCCCCCGAGGCCGACGACGCGAGCGATCACCCCTACCAGACCGCCGCCGCGTACGTGTCCGCCGACGGCTCGCCCACCGACTGGGTGCGCTACTCGGCCGCCGCGCGCCTCGACTGGTACAGCACCTTCGGCGCCACCGTGAACCCGCGCGTCGCCCTTATTTTCAGGCCCTACGCGCGCGGCAACCTCAAGGTGATGGCGGGCCGCGCCTTCCGCGCGCCGAGCATCTACGAGATCTACTACACCACCATGTCGGCGCGGCCCAACCCCGGCCTCGCGCCCGAGACCGTGCTCTCGGGCGAGGTGGAGTTCTCGCACCGGCTCAGCAACACGTGGACGGTGCTCGTCGCGGGCTACGCCAACTACATCGAGAACCTCATCGCCCTGCGCACCACGCGGCAGGGAATGACAGACTACGACCAGTATCAGAACACCGCGTCGCCGGTGCTCACGCTCGGCGCCGAGGCCGAGCTGCGCCGCGAGTGGCGCCAGGGGTGGATGCTCTCGGCCTCGTACGCGTTCCAGCGCTCGCGCTACGCGTCGTCGGCCGAGAACCTCCGCGAGGTGCCCAACGCGCCCGAGCACCTCTTCGCGTTTCGCGCGGCGGCGCCCGTGGTACCGCAGCTCTTCGTGGCCTCGACGCGCGTCACCGTGGAGGGCCCGCGGTGGGACCGCAACGACGGCGCCACCGACCCCACGCAGACGCGCACGTCGCCGTCGGTGGTGTGGGACCTCGTGCTGTCGGGCCGCGCCGAGCGCTTCGGCCTGCGCTACGCCCTCGGCGTGTACAACATGTTCGACTGGCGCTACGCGGTGCCCGTGAGCAACGAGTTCGTGCGCGGCGACATGCGCCAGAGCCTCACCACCATGACGCAGGGCGGGCGCACTTTCCTCGCGAGCGCGTCGGTCGATTTCTGAACCGCGCGGCGCGCGCGGCGGCTCTACGCTGAGCGCATGAGCGAGGCCCACCCCAGCACCCGCGAGCTCGACATCGAGGGCATGACCTGCGCGGCCTGCGTGGGCCGCGTCGAGCGCGTGCTCAAAAAGGTCGCCGGCGTCGCCGAGGCGAGCGTCAACCTCGCGACGAACCGCGCCACCGTCACCGTCGGATCCAACCTCGTCGACGCGACGCTCATCGCCGCCATCGAGCGCGCGGGCTACGGCGCGCGGCCCCACGTCGACCCCTTCACCGCCGACGACCTCCGCCCCGACGCCCCCGACGCGCCCGCCGAGGAGCCCTCTCCGTGGACGACGGAGGCCCTCCGCGCGGCCGTCGCGATGCCCGTCTCGCTCGCGCTCATGGCCCTCGCCATGGTGCCCGCGCTGCGCTTCGCGCACACGGGCTGGGTGCAGTCCGCGCTCTCCGTGGGCGTGGTGTGGGGCGCCGGCCTGCCCATTCAGCGCGCGGCCGTCGCCAACCTCAAGCACGGCAGCGCCACGATGGACACCCTCATCGCCCTCGGCGCCAACGCCGCGCTCGCGCACTCGACGTGGACGCTCGTCGGCGCGCCCTCGCACGCGGGCCACGCGCACCTCTACTTCGAAACCGCCGCGATGATCGTGGCCTTCGTGCTCCTCGGCCGCGCCCTCGAGGCCCGCGCGCGCCGCCGCACCGGCGACGCCCTGCGCGCCCTCGTCGCGCTGCGCCCCCGGCGCGCCACCGTGGTGCGCAACGGCGAGGCGAGAGACATTCCCGTCGACCGCGTGCGCGTCGGCGACCGCGTGCGCGTGGGCGCCAACGCGCGCATCCCCGTCGACGG
>CAISKJ010000747.1 GCA_903885885.1 uncultured delta proteobacterium | reverse complement strand
CGCACCACGAGGGCGCGGTACGCCGACTCGAGCTGCTGCTCGAGGCCGCAGCCGCCCGTCGAGAGGTACGCGTTGCACACGAAGTCGTCGCGAAACTCGCCCGCATCGGTGGCGGGCGAACCCGCCGTGGCGTTGGTCGAGAAGGTGAGAAACGACGGGTACTGGTTGGGGTCGTTGGCGCAGCGCGCCGGGCGGCGGCCGGGGGGCGCCGACGTCCACGGCTGGTGCGAGCGCATCGCGAGGCCGTGGCGAATGGGGTTGAGCAGGCCGTCGTCGCCCGTGTCGCTGTTGGCGCACGAGGGGACCACGCTGCCCGGCGTGCCGAGATCCGACGAGATGACCCCGAGGTGCAGGCTCTTCACCGGCTGATGATCGAGACGCATCGTGACCGGGTTGAGGGGCGGGTTCACCAGCTGGTCGATGAGCGTGTTGAAGTTGCGCGCCAGGTTGGCCTGGTTTTCGGCCATCGAGCCCGAGTTATCGACTTCGAAGAGGAGGTCGACGTTCTCGATCGAGTCGACCCGAATGGGGATGCGCACCCCCGACTGGAGCCTCGGCTGCGGCACCGCCACGCAGCGCTCGAGGCAGCCCGCGTCGAGCAGCGCGACCACGCACAGCACGCCCACCACCGAAAACTTCGTAGCACTTCGCATCGGAGCCTCCCTTGACGAGGAGGGAGAGCACGCGCGATGCCTCGCAGAAATGCCTATCCAGAAGGCATATTGCGCGAATCATGCGCCAACCAGGCAACCAGCGTTGGCGCCTCGCGCGTTGGCGCCGCAGGTGTTGGCGCCGCAGGTGTTGGTACCCCGCGTCGGGCCCTTCGAAACGCCGAACGCCCCGCTCGCACGGGGCGAGAGGGGCGTTCAACGAAGGAGGCGTTTGCTACTTCAGCGGATCAGTCGGCAGCGCCCGCGTCGGCCGCGGCCACACCGGCCAGCACGCACTCGATGACGGCGGTGGCGCCGGCGACGAGGTTGGCGTTGCCCGTGAACTCGATGTGCTGCGCGCAGTCGGGCGCGGCGGGGTCGCGGCGCGTGTCGTAGAAGAAGCCCTCTTGACCCGCCGGCGGCGCGCCGCCAGGGGTCACGAGCACCTGGTTCACCACGCAGGTGCTGCGGGGCATGGTGGGGGTCGTGAGGTCACGCTCGCCGGCGGTGCGGCCGCGCGAGGCGGTGCACACCGAGGTCGACATGCCCGCGGGGAGAATCTCGCGCACGATGCACTTCACGCGCTGGCAGCCGGCCATGCCGTTGGAGCACTGCGCGGGCTCGGTCTCGAGGGCGCGCGGCAGGCAGCGACCCGAGATGCGCGCCTGGATGCGCTCGACGATCTGCGTGAGGGCCGGGGTGTAGTCGTTGGCGCAGATCGAGCTCACCGTGCCGTTGTTGTAACGGTCGGCGAAGCGGCGGGCGACCTGCACCACGCGGCGCGAGGGCCACGCGAAGTACTGCGCGCCCGAGTCGCACGTGGTGACGGCGGGCGAGCCCTCGCGGCGGCAGGCGGGCACGACGCGCGTGGAGCACATCGGGTCCATGTTGCGCTGACGCATCGAGACCGGGCCGCTGCCCGTCTGCTCGCCGGTGTAGCCGTCGGAGCCGTCGGGCATGCGACCGAGGAGGGTGTCGTAATCGACCTCCATGCCCGTGCCCGTGCTGGCGGCGCGCATCGGGAGGTTGAGCGGCACGCCCGCGATGGCCGAGAAGATCACGAGGTCGGGGCGACCGGGCTTGAGCGAGGTGAAGCCGCGGTTGGGGCGCGTGGGGTCGATGTAGCGGTCGATGGCCCACGTCGGGTCTTGCCGCGAGCCCGGCGTGTACATGTAAAAGCGGAGGTTGAGGTCGCTCGACGACCAGTCGGGCGACATGATGTCGAACACGCCCACCGCGTCGGTGCAGGGCACGCCCGCCTCTTGAAAGCGGCAGTCGCGCACGGAGCCGTCTTCTTCGTCGGTCACCATCACGATGGCGAGCACGGCGTTGTCGCGCACGAAGCCCGCGTTCGGGTCGGTGTTGCCCGTCTGCACGCGGGGGTTGCGCACCACGAGGGCGCGGTACGCCGACTCGAGCTGCTGCTCGAGGCCGCAGCCGCCCGTCGAGAGGTACGCGTTGCACACGAAGTCGTCGCGAAACTCGG
>CAISKJ010000746.1 GCA_903885885.1 uncultured delta proteobacterium | reverse complement strand
CGCGGAGCGCACGCAGCTACGCGGCACCGGCCTCGTCTGGGTCGGAGACGCGCAGCTCGACGACTTCTACCGCGCCCGCAACCCGCGCATCGTCTCGCGCAGACGCAGCCTGCGCCTCAGCGGAGCGCACGAAGCGGGGCGCGAGGCGGGGGTGGGGCTGTCGTTCACGAGCGTGCGCGTGACGGCCGGCGCGAAGCCCGCCGTGTACCTCAGCATGAACGACGACGGCGGCGACGAGGGAGCGCTCGCCCACTGCGTGATCGGCGTGGCGAAGGCGTGGCATCGGTGGGCGCCTCCGCCGGTGGGCACCGGGGACCTGGCGACGGGCGGCGGCGTGATCGCGGCGCGCGCGATCGGCGCCGACGAGGTGCGCGCGGCGGTCGCGACGCTCGCGGCGCACGGGCTCCCGGTGCGAGAGAGTGCGCGGCACTGGGCGCAGGTGATCCGCTTCGCCAAGGAAGGCACCTGCTCGCCCGAGGCGCTGCGCGCGCTCGTGTGCGCGATGGAGGGCGTCGACGAGGCGAACGAGGCCGAGCGCGAGCGCGTCGCGCCCGTCGACCGCAGCCGCGAGGGCTACGCGGCCGCGCTCGAGGCGAGCGCGCGAGGGCCGGTCAGGTAGCGCGCTTGCGCGACGACTTCTTCTTCGCGGGCGCCGCGAGGCCGGCGCGGGCGATCACCTCGCGCGTGAGGCCCTCGTAGTCTTCGCGGCCCTTACCGCCCTCGGGCTCGTGCTCGAAGATGGTCTTCTTGTGCGAGGGCGCCGACTTGTGCTGCGTGTTGGCGCGAATCACCGTGTCGAACACCAGCGCGCCGAAGCGCTTGCGCAGGAGCTCCTCGACCTCGCCGGTGATGCGCTCGCGGCGGTCGACGAGGGTGAGCGCGTAGCCGAGCACCTCGGCCTTCGCCCCCGCGCGCTCGCGGAGCTTCTGCAGCGTCTCGCCCAGGAGCTTCAAGCCCAGCATCGGGAGGTACTCGCACGACACCGGGATGAGCACCCGCTGCGCGGCCACCAGCGCGTTGACGGTGAGCAGGCCGAGGTACGGCGCCGTGTCGACCACGACCACGTCCATCGACTCGACGAGGGGGCCCTTGAGCGAGCGTTCGAACACGCGCTCGCGCCCGTAGGCCGACGCGAGGTGCAGGTCGACCACCGCCATGCGCTCGCCCGCGGGGGCGATCCACAGGTTGTCGAGGCGCGTGGCCACAACGGCCGCGTCGAGGCTGCGCTCGTCGAGGAGCACCTTCGCCACGTCGACCGCGTCGTCGGCGGGCGTGGCCCCCAGCGTGGCGCTCGCGCTGCCCTGGATGTCGAGGTCGACGAGCAGCGTCTTGAGGCCCCTGCGCGCGAGGCCGGCGGCGAGGTTCACGGCCGTCGTGGTCTTGCCCACGCCGCCCTTCTGGTTCGCCACCACGAGGATCATTGGTTCAGCCATGTTGCCTGGGGCGGCGTCGTACGCACAGCAAGCCGTGTCAAGTCAATAATTCGGCACAAAGCTCGGCGAGTAGACGGATTCAGTCTTGTGCCGGGAGGGGGCCTTGACTAGAAGTGGACCGCTATTCTTCGATGTAGTACGATATCCTTACATGTAGGCAACGACTTCAAGAGGCCTGCGATACTGTGCAGGTTTCGTGAAACCGATGAGGGCTGACGATGGATCGAGCAAGGTTCCGTATCGCACTGCTGGCCTCCCTCCCGATGGCGTTGATGGGTTGTGAGCACGCGATGGTGGGCAACGTGATGGCCCTCGGCATGACCTGCTGCCTCTTCTTCGGCACCCTGCAGCTCGGCCGGCGCCCCGCGGCGCCCGAGCCCAAGCGCGCGGCCACCTCGTCGACCGCCCCCCAGTGACGTCGCGCGCGCCGGTCGCCGCGCGGGTGCACTCGGCGCTTCCCTTCGGCTTCGCGCGGTGATTACCGTCGGCTCCGATGCCGACCCATCCCGAGGCGGGCTTCCGCACGATCGACCAGTTTTCGCTCTGCGACCTCGAGTCGATCTGGAACATCCTGCGCGGTGACTCGGTGATCGACTGGCAGCGGCTCAACGTGGCCTCTGCCAGCGACGTCGAAGAGTTTCTGCGCGTGCAGGAGTTCGCGCCCGACAGCCCCGCCGACCGCCTTCGCATGAACGCGATCAAGGCCGAGGCGATCGCGTATCTGCGTCGCAACTTCGAGTACCCCATTCCCCGCCCCTTCGGCGAGATGTCGGTCGAAGAGCTCATGCTCACGGCGGCCTCCAAGGGTCACAAGCAGGTGTGCGCCTGCGTGATCTTGAAGGTGATGCACATCATCCATCACCTGCAGGGTCGCGAGCTCCTCTACGTGCTCCCGCTCAGCGACGCCGAGGTGTTTCAGCTCGTCGAGCAGAAGATCTACCGCGTGATCGGCGGCATGCTCGAAGAGGGCCTGCCCATCACCGAGTTTCTCGGCGGCCGCAAAGGGCGCGACTCGCTCTACACGAAGCTCCTCTCGAAGACCGAGACCATCGCCGCGCAGATCTACGACAAGGTGCGCTTCCGCATCGTGACGCGCACCACCGAGGATCTCCTCCCGGTGCTCAACTACCTTACGCGGCGGCTGTTTCCGTTCACGTATGCCATCCCGGGCGAGAGCTACAACACCCTCCTCGACCCGCGCGCCTTCGCGAGCACGCACCCGCGCATCGGCGAGCTCCTCGCCTCGCCGCAGACCAACATCCACGAAGAGCCCCTCACGGGGCCCGTCGACAACAAGTTCAGCGCGCGCTCGTACCGGGTGATTCACTTCGTGGTCGACATGCCCGTGCGCGTGCCCGCCAAGGTGCTCGCGGCCGCGCCGGCCAGCGCCGCGAGCCTCGGCCACGTGGTGTTCGTGCTCGTCGAGTTTCAGCTCGTCGACCACGACACCGAGCTCGCCAACGAGGCCGGCGAGGCCTCGCACGCGCGCTACAAAGAGCGCCAGCGCGTGGCCGTGCGCGACCGCCTCCAGCTCGGCAGCGACCGCGTGAAGCGCACCCGCAGCAAGTAGCGCGCGCTACCGTCGGGCGAGGTTGTCGACGAAGAAGGCGCGGGCGCGGAGCGTCCACGCGACGACGCGCGCGGGCTCGTTGACGAGGTGCGTCTCGCCCGCGAGGGGCAGAAACTCGAAGCGTCGCCCCGCGCGGTAGAGCGCGTCGGTGAGGCGCAGCGTGTTGTGAAAGTACACGTTGTCGTCGGCGGTGCCGTGCACGAGGAGCAGCGGTCGGCGCAGCGCGGGCGCGTGCGGCAGGAGCGAGGCCCGGTCGTACGCGTCGGCGTGGGCGTCGACGAGGCCGAGGTAGCGCTCGGTGTAACAGGTGTCGTACTCGCGCCACTCGGTGACGGGCGCGCCCGCCACCGCGGCGTGAAACACGTCGGGGCGCTCGATGACGGCGCGCGCCGCGAGGTATCCGCCGAAGGACCAGCCCGTGACCCCCACGCGCGCGAGGTCGAGGGAGGCGTCGCGCGCGCCCAGGGCCTGCAGGGCGCTCACCTGGTCGTCGAGGGGCACGTCGCCGAGGCGCAGGTGCAGCGCGCGCTCCCACGCGCGGCCGCGGTTGGGGGTGCCGCGGCCGTCGGCCATCACCACGACGAAGCCCTGGTCGGCGAACCACTGCGGCACCACGTAGCGACCGAGCGAGCGCGCCACGAGGCGCGCGTGGGGGCCGCCGTACACCCACTGGAGCACGGGGTATTTGCGCCGCGGGTCGTAGTCGCGGGGGCGCACCACGGCGACGCGAATGTTCATCGGGCCCACCGTCGAGAGCTCGACGCGCGGCGTCTCGAGGGGGGCCTCGACGGTGGAGGTGAGCGCGCCGAGCGGCGCCCCGTCGCCGTCGTGGACGGTGTACGCGGGGAGCGCCTCGAGCGTCTGCACCTCGCGCACCTGGAGCGAGCCGTCGCGCGCCATGGTGACGGTGTGCTCGGCCGCGGCGCGCGTGAGGAGCTCCATGCGCGGCGCGCCCTGCGCGCGGGTGAAGCGCGCGAGCTGCGAGGCGCCCTCGGCGTCGCCCACGTGCGCGTAGAGGGCCTCGTGGGCCTCGTCGTAGCGCACGAGCGCGCGGAGCTCGGCGTCGAGGGGCGTGAGCGCCACGGGGGCGTCGTCGGTGGGGGTGTGGCGCTCGATCTGCCAGGCGCCGTTGCGCTCGGTGGCCCAGAGGTAGTGGGTGCCGTCGGCGCTCCAGCGGGGGTACGACTGATCGACGTTGAGCCACGCGTCGTCGTGCTCGCGGAGGAGCTCGCGCGTGGCGCCGTCGGGCTCGACGGCGAGGAGCGCGAGGTCGGTCTGCGCGCGGTTGAGCACCGTGAGGGTGAGCGGCGCGCGCGGCGACCAGCGCACCGTGGCGAGGTAGGGGTAGCGCTCGCGGTCCCAGCGGATCCAGCGCGTGGGGCCGCCGGTGACGGCCACGATGCCGAGCCTCACGTCGGCGTTGGCGGTGCCCACGCGGGGATAGGCGCTCTCGTCGGGCGCGCGCTCGGGGTGCGACGGGTCGGCGATGCGCAGCCGCTCGACGCGCGTGAGGTCGGTCTCTTGATAGACGATCTGCGCGCCGTCGGGCGACCACCAGTAGCCCTCCATGCGGTCGAGCTCCTCTTGCGCGACGAACTCCGCGACGGCGTGCGTGAGGTTGCCGTTGGCGCCCTGCGTGAGCGCGCGCTCCGCGCCCGTGGCGAGGTCGATGAGGGCGAGCTCGCCGTTGCGCACGAGGCTCACCGCGCGCCCGTCGGGCGAGAAGCGCGCGTCGACGGGCGAGCCCTGCGCCGCGGGCAGCTCGCGCACCGCGCCCGTGGCGCGCTCGACGACGAAGAGCCTCCCCGACAGGGGAACGAGCACGCGGGCCCCGTCGGCCGAGAGCTCGTACGCCGTGATGCCGCGCCCCAGCACGCGCATGCGCTCGCGGCGCGCGCGCTCCTCGGGCGAGAGCTGCTCGTCGCCGGCCCCGAGGAGTCGCTCGGCGGTCACGAGCGCGCGCTCCTGCCGGGTGGCGCGCTCCCACACGTAGAGCGCGCGGGCCTGCGACCCCGCGGGCGTGCGGAGGAAGAGCACCGCGTCGCCCGTCGGCGTAACCTGCACGCGCGACGGACGCCCGACCGAGAAGCGCGTGGTACGGGTGTACTGGTCGAGCAGGCGCGTGTCGACGCCCGCGCGCAGGTCGATGGCGGGCGCGTCGCGGCGGTGCCGACGGGCGCTGTGACGCGCGGGCGCGCGGCAGCCCGACGCGAGCGAGAGGGCGAGCGCGGCGAGCGCCGTGAGGTTCGTTCGCATGAGCGGTCGCGGATCGTAGAGGCAGGGCGGGGAGCGCGTCTTGCCCCTTCGGCACGCAGGCGTATCGCGCTCACCGCACGAGGTCGTAGTCGGTGAGCGGACCGTGCGCGCGGGGCAGCGCGCTCGGCGGGGCGGACGCGGCG
>CAISKJ010000745.1 GCA_903885885.1 uncultured delta proteobacterium | reverse complement strand
GCGCGCGGCGAGGTCGCGGCCGTACACCTCGGCGACCACGTCGTCGTGACCGTGGTGCGCCGCGGAGGGCGCGTGCGAGGCCGACGCGCACACGTCGATCTCGACGCCGCGCGGCGACGTGGTGCCCATGATGCGCACGCGCGCGTCGCCCCCTTCGGCAAACTGAAACGCCACACGCGTCGCGAACATCACCAGCGCCTCGGCGAGGTACGCGGGCGCGAGGCGCACGTAGGGGAGCGCCTCGCACGCGAACTCGAGGGTCGCGCGGCGCGCCACGTAGGGGCCCATGAGCGCCGCGATGGAGGCGACGACGCGCGACGGATCGCACGTGCGCGACCCCTCGTCGGAGAGGCTCGCCACGGCCGCGGCGAGGTCGCCCATCGACTGCGAGGCCTCGCGCGCGTCGACGAGGAGCGACGCGCACACCCGCGTCACCGGGTGCCGCGGCGCCACCATGCGCAGCCCCACGAGCTCGGCCTCGAGCGACGCGTGCGTCGCGGCGAGCGCGGCGTGCGCGGCCACCATCGCGGGAGCGGCCACCCCGAGCAGCTTGCCGATGGCGGCCTCGCGGCGGTCGCGGCGCACGAGGTCGATCGAGGGGCGCGGCGAGCGCTCGTCGAGGCGTTCGGTGAGTCGCGCAGCGCGCAGGGCGACGCCCGCCGCGCGGAGCAGCGCGGGCTCGATCGCGGGAGCGGCGTCGGGCGCTGCCCGCCACGCGAGCCACAACGAGGCGCGCAGCGCGTCGCCCGCGGGGAGGTCGGCGGTGATCACCTCGGCCGCGTCGAGGCACGCGCGCACCGCGCCATCGAAGTCGCGACCCGACGCGCGCGCGAGCGAAGCGGCGGCGGCGCCGTCGTCGAGCCCCGACGCGATGCGCACGAGAACGGTGCGGGCGGCGTCGGGCGTGGCGTCGCACACGCACCACACCACGGCGTCGCAGCCCCAACGGGCGATGGAAGCGTCAGCAAGTTGGCGTAGGGCGTCAACGGTCGAGCCCCCGTCGGCGGCGGCGAGGAAGCGCTCGACGTCGTCGCCGAGGGGACGCGCGGGCGCCGTCGGGAGCACGTCGTTCCACGTGAGGTCGTCGGGCACCTCGACGGGAGGGCTCACCGCCTCGATCCACGAGATCATGCTCGTGGGGCGACGCCCCGAGGGCGCTCCGTCGTCTTCGCCCGCAATGTTCGCTCTGCGCTCGCTCGCCATGGCCACCTCTGCCGCCCCGACGCTCAGCACTACGCGTGCCGCGCTCGGGAGCGCCCCTGTCGCAAGCGCCCCGTAGGCGCGCGACGCAGCGCTTCTACTCGACTTCGCGCCGCGTCGCTGCTCCCTTTGACGCGTTGCGTTGATTTTCGGCGAGGGCGACTTCGTGGTGCTGCGCAACGGCTGCAAGCACCCGCCACGGGCCGCGTAGCGACCCGGGCGCAGGCGGTGGCGTGAGGGAGCGCGATCAGCTCGCGCGGGCCTGGCCGGCTGCCGGGTTGGCGGGGGCCTCGTCGGTGTGGGGCGAGTAGTCGTACTTGCCGTAGTAGTAAGCGGGCGAGCCGTCGCGGAGGTCGATGGCGTTGAGCACCACGCCGACCACGCGGCTGCCGAGGTCGCGGAGCTGGCGCACCACGGCGGCGCCCTGATCGCGGCGCGTGTAGCGCGAGCGAACGACGAGCACCACGCCGTCGAGCTGCGGCCCCAACGCGAGCGCGTCGGTCACGGCCGTGATGGGCGGCGAGTCGAAGATCACACGGTCGTAGGTCTTTCGCAGCTGCGCGAGGAGGTCGGTCATGCGCTGGCTGTGAATGAGCTCGACGGGGTTGGGCGGAACGGGGCCGCAGACCAGGAGCTCGAGGTTGGGCACCTGCGTCTCGAGGGTGGCCTCGTCGAGGGTGGCCTCGCCGATGAGAACGCTCGACAGGCCCACCGGCGGGCGCACGCCGAACACCTTGTGCACGCGGGGACGGCGCAGGTCGCCGTCGACGAGGAGCACGCGCTTGCCGCTCTGGGCGAGCGTGATGGCGAGGCTCGTGGCGGTGAAGGTCTTGCCCTCACGCGGCGACGCGCTCGACACCATGAGCATCTGGAAGGGCGTGTCGGGCGACATGAACACGAGGTTGGTGCGGATGCTGCGCGCGAGCTCGGCGACGAGCGACATCGGGTGCGAGTGCACCACGAGGTCGAGGTTCTCGACGGGGGCCTCGTTGGCGTGCGTGTCGCCGTACTGGTAGCGCTTGTGGGCGCGCAGGCCGCGGCTGTTGATGAGCGGCATGTACCCGAGAAAGGTCGCGCGCAGGGTCTCTTCGATGTCCTGCTGCGAGCGCACCGTGCGATCGAGCTGAATCGCGACGAGCGCCGCGAGGATGCCGAGCACCAGGCCGCCGAGGCCGCCGAGGGCGAGCGTGAGGCCCACGCGGGGCTTCACGGGGCTCAGGGGCACCAGCGCGTAGTCGAGCACGCGCATGGTGTTGACCCGGAGCTCTTGCATGAGGTGTCCCTCCGTCGCGCGCTCGAGCACGATGCCGTAGATCTTCGTGTGGTTCTCGCGCTCGCGCGACAGG
>CAISKJ010000744.1 GCA_903885885.1 uncultured delta proteobacterium | reverse complement strand
CGCTGCGCATCAGAACTCGGTGACGTACCTGCGCGTCGAGGCCGAGGGGCGCGGCGCGACCGTCGAGGCGCGCATCGCCGCGATCGACCTCAACGAGGCCGTGCGCGCCCCGCCGGCCATGGAGATCTCGGAGCAGAACGCGCGCGACGCGTCGGGCGCGGCGGACGGCTACGTCCGACAGCGCGTCACCCTGCGGAGCGGCGGGCGCGCGTGTGTCGCGGGCGAACACTCGGCGCGCGTGGTGCCGCGGCGCGACAGCTTCGACCTCGTGGTGACCGTGCGCTACGCGTGCCCGCGCGCCCTCGACGACCTCTCGGTGCGCTACGACATGTTCTTCGACGTCGACCCGCGCCATCAGGGCATGGCCACGCTCACGGCCTTCGGCCGCGAGACCTCGCGGGTGTTCGTCGCGCGCGACCGCACGCTCTCGCTCGCCTCGGGGCGCACGCTCGGGCGCCAGCTCGCCGAGTACCTGCGCCTCGGCGTCGAGCACATCTTTCAGGGCTACGACCACATCGCCTTCCTGTGCGGGCTCTTGCTCGCGCTCGGGGCGCGCGAGGCCCGCCGCGGGGCGCGCGACGTCGCGGCCATCGTGACCTCGTTCACCCTCGCGCACTCGCTCACGCTCATCGGCGCCGCGCTCGGCCTCATCACGCTGCCCGCCTCGGTGGTCGAGCCCGCGATCGCGCTCTCGATCGCCTACGTGGCCGTCGAGAACATCGTCGTCGAGGAGCCGCGGCATCGGCGCGCCCTCACCTTCGCGTTCGGGCTCGTGCACGGCTTCGGCTTCGCGGGCGTGCTCGCCGAGCAGGGGCTCCCGTCGCGCGCGGTGGTGCCCTCGCTGCTCGCGGTCAACGGCGGCGTCGAGGTCGGGCAGCTCGCGGTGGTGGCCCTCGCGGCGCCGGTGCTCACGCTCCTCGCGCGCCCGCGCTGGACGCCGCGCCACGCGGCCCTCGCCGTCGCGTCGATCGCGCTCGCGTACGCGGTGCTCGCATGGGCCGAGGTCGGCCGCGCGGCGCTCGCGGCGGTGCTCTTCGGCGCGGTGCCGCTCCTCGCGGCGGCGTCGCGGCGGTGGGGCTACGCGCGCGGCGTGCGACGCCTCGGGAGCGCGCTCCTCGGCGCGTTCGGGGTGCTCTGGTTCGCCGAGCGGGTCCTCGGCTGGAGCCTCTTGCGCGGCGCGCTCGGCTGACGCGTCGCGCGGCGCCGAGCGATGTGAGCGCGTCGAAATCCGATCGGCGGTGCGCGCACGTAGGGGCAACGCAGGCGCGCGACCCGAGGCGCCGCGAAGACCTCACGAAAGGATCGGACCGATGCTCACCAAGACGCGATGGGGCGTGACAGGGCTGATGATGCTGGCCACCGGGCTGGTTCCCGCGACCGCGCTCGCCTCGAGCCACCGCGAGGCGCCGCTCATCTCCGAAGACCCGTCGGCCGACAACACCGACCTCTACGTGTTCAGCTCGCCCGACCGGCCGGGCACCGTCACGATGCTCGCGATGTACATCGGCCTCGAGGAGCCCGGCGGCGGCCCCAACTGGCTGCGCTTCTCCGACGACGTGCTCTACGAGATCAAGGTCGACAACAACGGCGACGGGCGCGCCAACGACGTCGTGTACCAGTTTCGCTTCACCACGCACTACAACGCGGGCGCGGCGATGGGCGTCGGCGGCGCGGCGGGCCCCGCGGGCACGTTCTTCTACAACGTGGGCCACATCGACGGCCTCCCCACGCCGGGCAACTTTCACAACGCGCTCGTGGCGCAGACGATGAACGTGACCCGCGTCGTCGGCGGCCGCGCGACCCCCATCGGCACCAACCTCCCGGTGGCGCCCACCTACGTGGGCCGCTTCGCCTACGGCGCCGGCGGCCGCCCCGCGACCGACGACGCCAACTACACCGCCATCTGGAACCAGGCCACGCAAGACCTCACGGGCAACGCCGGTCGCGTGTTCGCGGGCCCCACCGACGACCCCTTCTTCGTCGACCTCGGCGCCACCTTCGACGACGTGACCTTTCGCAGCTCCGTCGCCGGCTTCGGCAGCCGCGGCGGCGGCTCGGACTACGTCGCGGGCTACAACGTGCACACCATCGCGCTGCAGGTGCCCATCGCGCAGCTCGTGGCCGCGGGCAACACCGAGGCCCTCACCGACCGCAGCAACGTGATCGGCGTGTACGCCACGGCGAGCCGACCGCGCGTCACCATTCGCCGCAACTGCGCGCGCACGTCGCTCCTGGGGCGCGGCGCCAACAACGTGCCCTGTCAGGAGGGCTATGGGCAGTTCGTTCAGGTGTCGCGCCTGGGCATCCCCCTCGTGAACGAGGTGCTCATTCCCCTCGCGCTCAAAGACGGCTGGAACAGCGCCGCCCCCACCGACGACGCCGCCGT
>CAISKJ010000743.1 GCA_903885885.1 uncultured delta proteobacterium | reverse complement strand
GTGCCGCCGTAGCGCCGCGTGCTCGACGCGTCGCCCTGGGAGAAGGGCTCGAAGAGGCGCGCCATCGTGGCGGGCGTGATGCCGATGCCCGTGTCGCGCACGGTGACGCGCAGGACCGCGCTCGAGGGGCCGCGCGCGTCGAGCGCCACGCGCACGTCGACGGCGCCGCGCTCGGTGAACTTCAGCGCGTTGCCCGCGAGGTTCATGAGCACGTTGCGCAGGCGCGGGGCGTCGCCGATGAGGCGCTGGGGGATCGCGCCGTCGAAGTCGGCCTCGAGCGAGATGCCCTTGCGCCGCGCGAGCACCGAGAGGAGGCGCAGCACGCCGTCGACGGCGGCGCGCGGGTCGAAGGGCGCGCGCTCGAGCACCATCTTGCCGGCCTCGATCTTCGAGAAGTCGAGCACCTCTTCGATGAGGGTGATGAGCATCTCGGCCGAGCCGCGGAGGGTCTCGACGTACTCCTTCTGCTCGGGGTCGAGGCCCGTGCCGAGGAGCAATTCGCTCATGCCGATGACGCCGGTCATGGGCGTGCGGAGCTCGTGCGACACCGTGGCGAGGAAGTCGGACTTGACCCGCAGCGCGCGCTCGGCGGCGTCGCGGGCGCGCTCGGCCTCGCGGCGCAGCCGGTCGCCCTCGTCGTGGGCGGCGGCGAGCTCGTCGAAGCGCGCGCGGAGCTGGTCGTTCTGGTCGCGCAGCTCGGCCAGCACGGCGCGCGGCGCGGTGAACAGCTTGATGCCGCGGCGCAGGCGGGCCCAGATCGTGAGCGAGGGCGGGAGGTGAACGGTGTACACCCCCAGCCGCGGGCGCGTCTCGAGGGTGACGTACGCGTCGGGCAGCCCCAGGAGCCGCGGCAGCGCGCGGTAGATGCCCAGGTTGACCTCGAAGAACTCGGGCGAGTCGCGGTACATCGGCCGGATCGCCAGGGAGAGCCGGAGCACGTTGTCGCCGGCCTCTTCGAGCGCGCAGTCGACGGTGCGAAAGGCCGACGGCCCCGCCCACAGGTGCCCCGCCCAATAGAGTGCGCTCGGGCTCGCCACGAGCTGTACGGCCGCGACGACGCGCGCCATCTTGGGGTCGGTGAAGAGCAGCTCGCCCATCTTGCTGAGGGGCAGCTTGTCGCTGCAAAGGCGCCCCGTGCGCTCGTTGAGGGCACAGAACGTGTCCCAGTCGATGCGCTCGGGTTCGAAGCGCGGGTCGATCCCCGTGCCCTCGAAGATCGCGTCGAGCGAGAGTCCGAAGCGCTCCGCCGCGTGAACGTAGAGCCCAAGTGCTTTGCCTGTGACTTCGTTCATGGGTTCCATTGCTCCCAACGGCATTCGGCGCGCGCAGCTTGAGCGACTCGCCAAAGCTTCGCTTTTAACAACCGCAGTCCAGATGTCGTACACGCTTCAAAGAAAGCAGCGCATCCGACACGGCACCGTGCACTTTCTACGGCCGAGCTCGACCCCGCAAGGCCTCAACGTGACATATCTGGAAAGACCTCCGATCTCGCTGTTTTGCTGCGACTTCGAAGCGTGACACACTCCAATTCTCTCCCGACAGAGGCCTCAACCATCATGGCAAACAACACCTCGGCGAATGCCATCTGGCCTCCTCCCGCGTCTCCGGGGCTCCCGGTCCACGCGCGCGCCCCCCAGGGCCTGCTTCGGGCGTCGGCGGAGCCCTCCCGTGTTCCTTCGAAAGCCCCCGCGGGGCCGCTCAACACCTCGCAGGCGCTCATCGCGACGCTCGAGTCTCTTGGGGTGCGCCGCGCCTTCGGCATGACCGGCGGCGCCATCGCGGGCTTCTGCGACGCCCTGGGCCAGAGCGGCCTCCAGTTTGTGCACTGCCGCCACGAGGCGGGGGCCGCCTTCGCCGCCACCGAGGCCTACTTCACCTCGGGGGCCCCGTCGCTTGTGTTCACCACCACGGGGCCCGGCCTCTTCAACGCCCTCACGGGCGTTGCCGCCGCGCGCTGGGAGGGCGCCAAGCTCGTGCTCGTGTCGGCCAGCACCTCGGCCGCCCTCCGCGGCCGCGGCGCCTGCCAGGAGACCAGCGGGTACACCATGCCCCTCGCGGGGCTCTACTCCGCCGGGCCCCTATTTCACTACGCCGTGATGATGGAGCACCCGGGCGAGCTCGCCGAGGTGGCCTCGCGCCTCGCGAGCGGCCTGTCGCGCCCCGGCGGCTTCGTGGCCCACGTCGCGCTCCCGACGGCGCTGCAGAACGCCGCGGCCGAGGCGCCCATCGGACAGATGCACCGCTCGGCGCCCCCCATGTGCCCCGTCGACGCCGTCGAAGACTGCGCCCGGATGCTCCAGGAGCGCCCCTTCGTCATCTGGTTGGGCTTCGGCGCCCGCGAGGCCGCCGACGAGGTGCGCGCCCTCGTCGCGCGCACCGGCGCGCACGTGATGTGCTCGCCGCGCGCGAAGGGCATCTTCCCCGAGCGGCACCCGAACTTTCTCGGCGTCACAGGCGCGGGCGGCTACGGCGAGCCCGAGCGCTTCATGCAGAACACCCGCCCCGCGCACGTGCTCGTGCTCGGCTCGCGCCTCGGCGAGACCACCTCGTACTGGCAGCCCGAGTTCGTGCCCGAGCGCGGCTTCATTCACGTTGACCTCGACCCCGAGGTGCCCGGCACCGCGTACCCGAGCGCGATCACGTACCCCGTGCAGGCCGACGTGAAGCGCTTCGTGGGCGCCCTGCTCGACGACTGGCCCTCGCCCAGCGACGCCTCGGCCATTCGCCGCGCGCCCTCCGACGAGGCGCTCGCCGCGCTCACGTCGCAGGTGTACGCCCGCGAGCGCCCGCGCGCGCCCGCGGCCCCTCCCGAGGCCGAGCCCGCGGGCGTGCGCCCCGTCGACCTCATGGCCGCCGTGCAGCGGCGCATCGTCGACGGCAGCGAGGCCCTCGTGATGACCGAGGCGGGCAACTCGTTCATCTGGGGCAACCACCTCTTGCGCTTCGACGAGCCCGGGCGCTACCGCGTGAGCCTCGCCTTCGGCTCCATGGGCCACTGCGCCGCGGGCGTGGTGGGCGCGGCCCTCGCGCGCGACGCCAAGGCCGTGGCCATCGTGGGCGACGGCTCGATGCTCATGAACAACGAGGTGAGCACCGCGGTGCAGTACCGCGCCAGGGCCGTGTGGATCGTCTTCAACGACGCGGCCTACGGCATCGTCGACCAGGGGATGCGCGCGCTGGGGTTTACGCCCACGGGCACCGCCACGCCGCGCGTCGACTTCGCCGCCGTGGCGAAGGCCATGGGCGCCGACGGCGTGCGCGTCGACCGCGTCGATGAGCTCGACGAGGCCCTCGACGCCGCGATGGAGGCCGACGGCCCCTTCGTGGTCGACGTGCGCATCGACGGGCGCGAGCCGGCGCCGTGGATGAAGCGCATCAAGGCCCTCATCGCGCAGGGCGCGCAGGGCGCGAAGGAGGGCGCGTGACGCTCCCCGCGGTAGGGCTCCGCGCGCTCGCGGTGAACTTTCCGCGCACCGTGCGAACCAACGACTACTGGCGCGAGCGATACCCCGACATGGTGCGCGGCGTCGCCGACCAGAACCTCGCGCGCGTGTGGTCGACCCCGAAGGAGAACACCGAAGACGCGGTGTTTCTCGCCGAGATGGCGCCGTACCTCGGCGACCCCTTTCGCGGCGCGGTGGCGCGGCGGATCCTCGCGCCCGACGAGAGCGCCCTCTCGATGGAGCTCCCCGCGGCGCGCGCCGCCCTCGAGGCCGCGAAGATGGGCGCCGACGAGGTCGACCTGCTCCTCGCGAGCGCGTTCTTGCCCGACCAGTTTGGCGTGGGCAACGCGGCCTTCATCGCCAACGCGCTCGGCCTCCGCTGCCCCGCGTGGAACCTCGAGACCGCCTGCAGCAGCGCCCTCGTGGCCTTCGAAACCGCCTGCGCCATGGTACGCGGCGGCGGCTACGGGCGCGTGCTCGTGGTGGTGTCGTGCGCCTACTCGAAGGCCAACCCCGACACCGACACCCTCTCGTGGTCGATCGGCGACGGGGCCGCGGCCTTCATCGTGGGCCGCGTGCCCGAGGGCGAAGGGGTGCTCGGCGTGAAGACCATCAACACGGCCGACAAGTGCGACGCCATGCACTACGAGCTCGTGGCCGACGCGGGCGGCGCGCGGCCCGTGATGCGCGCGGGCAAAGACGCCGGGGCCTCGCTCCGCGTCACTTCGAAGCGCGCCCTCGTGACCTGCTGCGAGGGCGCCGCGCGCGCCGCCGGGGTGAGCCTCGACGACATCGATTTCTTCGCCGTGCCGACGCCGATGGCCTGGTACGCGGGCTTCTGCGCGAAGCAGCTGGGCTTCGCCCCCGAGAAGACCCTCAACACGCACCCGCTCTACGCCAACACGGGGCCGGTGCTCATGCCCGCGAACCTGTTTCACGCCGCGGCCGCGGGCAAGGTGCGCCCCGGCGACCTCGTGATGCTCCACACGGTGGGCAGCGTTTCGAACGCGAGCGCGGCGGTGGTGCGCTGGGGCGACGTGGGCCTCGGC
>CAISKJ010000742.1 GCA_903885885.1 uncultured delta proteobacterium | reverse complement strand
GAACTGCGGCGGCGGCTACGGCGGCGGCGGCGGCGGCGTCGGACTCACGGGCGTCGGGGCAAATGGCCTCGCGGGCGGGTCGAGCTGCTCGTGCGGCGGCTACGGCGCGGGCGGCGGCGGCGGATCGGGCGGCGCCGCAGGCATCTCGGGCTCGTCGGGCAACGGCGGGCTCTACGGCGGCGGCGGGGGGTCGGGCCCCGGCGCTGGCGGCGCGGTGCGTGTGATCTGGGGCACCGGGCGGTCGTTTCCGAGCGCGGCGCCCTGACAGGATCACGGCGGTCCTGGCGCGCCGCGGACGCGCCGGGATTTTCACGGGACGCCCGTCGCCGGAGGGCGCTCGCGACGAGGCCATCGGATCGCCCGAGCGACGCACGAAAGCCTCGTGCAGTGTCGTGTGCTGCGCGATGCGCAAGGTCCGCGCGGCGCCGACACCGCGGTGTCCGAGACCGCGGTTGCTGGGATTGGAACATCCGTCTATGGCGGAAAATTCTTCCGATTGTGGCGCTTAAATGGTTGGCTTCCGAGCCGCGAGGCTGAGTGGGCGCGCGCCCCTCCACGGCCGATGGTTTTCTGCTTTGCCTCGGGAGTGCACGATCATGGTTCGAGCGGGACAGACAGTGAACATGAGCCGCGGGCTGGCGCTTGCGCTCCTCGCGCTCGCGACCCTCGAGGGCTGCGTGGGGGCGACGGTGGTCGCCGGCCCCGACGCGCCCGCGACGGACGCCACGATGGACGCGGTGCTCGACGCTCCGACCGTGTGCGCGGCGGGGCAGTCGCTCTGCGCGGGTCGCTGCGTGGACCTGTCGAGCGACCCGGCCAACTGTAGCGCCTGCGGCCTCGCGTGCGGGCCGGGGCTCGTGTGCGCGATGGGCGCGTGTCAGACGCGGTGTCTCACGGGGCAGCTGCTCTGCAACGGCCGCTGCGCGAACCCGCAGACCGACAACGCCAACTGCGGCGCCTGCGGGGTGATGTGCCCCGCGGGCAACGCGTGCATCGCGGGCGCGTGCGCTGTCGCCTGCCTTGCGACGCAGACGGTGTGCGAGGGCGCGTGCCGCGACCTGCAGACCGACGTGCGCCACTGTGGCGCGTGCGGCAACGCGTGCCCGACGGGGCAGGTGTGCTCCACGGGGAGCTGTCAGGCCTCGTGCGGCGCGGGCCTCACCAACTGCGGCGGGAGCTGCGTGTCGCCGATGACCGACCCGGGCCACTGCGGCACCTGCGACGCCGCGTGCGCCCTCGCCAACGTGACGGTGAACGCCTGCGCCGCGGGCGTGTGCGTGGTGGGCGCCTGCGCGACTGGCTTCGCCGACTGCAACGGCCGGGCGGCCGATGGCTGCGAGCTCAACGTGCGCGGCTCCGACCCGAACCACTGCGGCGCGTGCGGCGTCGCGTGCCGCCTCGCCAACGCGGCGGCCACCTGCGACGCGGGCGCTTGCGTGTTGGGCGCGTGCGCCGCGGGCTTCGCGGACTGTGACGGCGACGCGGCCAACGGCTGCGAGGTCAACGTGGGCAGCGACAACGGCAACTGCGGCCGGTGCAGCACGCCGTCGGCCTCGGCGGCCTGCGCTGGGGGCCAGGTGTGCAGCGCGGGCCTCTGCGCGGCCACGTGCGGCGCGGGCACGACGGCGTGCGACGGCGACTGCGTGCGCACGGCGTCGAACCCGATGAACTGCGGCGCGTGCGGCGCGGTGTGCGCGCTCCCCAACGCGAGCGTGAACGCGTGCGCGGCGGGGCGCTGCGTGGTGGGCGGCTGCGACGCGGGCTTCGCCGACTGCGACGGCGCCGCGGCCAACGGCTGCGAGGTGAGCGTGCGCGCGGCCGACGCGAACAACTGCGGCGGCTGCGGCGTGGTGTGCCGCTTCGCCAACGCTGCGGCGAGCTGCGACGCGGGCGCGTGCCGGCTCGGCGCGTGCGCTGCGGGCTTCGCGGATTGCGACGGCAACCCCGCCAACGGCTGCGAGGTGAACACGCGCACCGACAACGGCAACTGCGGCCGGTGCAGCGTCGTGGCGTCGTCGGCGGCCTGCGCGGCGGGCGAGGTGTGCACCGGCGGTGCGTGCGCGGCGACGTGCGGCGCGGGGCTCACCGCGTGCGCGGGCGGGTGCACGCTCACGAGCTTCGACCCCAGCAACTGCGGCGGCTGCGGCGCGCGCTGCGCGCTCGCCAACGTGGCGACGCAGGCCTGCGCGGTGGGCGCGTGCGTCGTGGGGGCCTGCGCGAGCGGCTTCGCCGACTGCAACCGCGTCGCGGCCGACGGCTGCGAGTCGAACACCAGCACCGACGCTGCGCACTGCGGCGGCTGCGGGCGCGCGTGCGCGGCGGGCCTGG
>CAISKJ010000741.1 GCA_903885885.1 uncultured delta proteobacterium | reverse complement strand
CGTGCCGCGCGCGCCGTCGCGGGTGACGGCGAGCGCGTGCGCGGGGTGCCACCCCACCGCGGTGAGCGCGTGGCGGGGCACGCTGCATGCGCGCGCGTGGCGCGACCCGGTGTTCGCGGCGGCGTACCGCGCCGAGCCGATGGCCTTCTGCCGCGGGTGTCACGCGCCCCTCGCGGACCCCGCGCGCGAGCCCGACGCCGTGGCCCGCGACGAGGGCGTGAGCTGCGCGCTGTGCCACGCGCACTCGGCGTCGCACGCGGCGACGGGCGGCCTCGCGCACGCCGACGGAGCCGCCCCCGCGAGCCGTCGGTGCGGGGCGTGTCACGCGTTCGCGTTTCCCGTCGATCGGGGTGCTGGTGCGACGTTGTGGCGCACGGCGCTGCCGATGCAAGACACCGTCGACGAGTGGCGTCGCAGCGAGGCCGGCGCGCGCGGCGAAGGGTGCGCGCGGTGTCACATGCCCGCGGGCGATCACCGCCTGCGCGGCGTCGAGGATCCCGCGTTTCTGCGCGGCGCGGCCGCGGTCGAGGCCGAGTGCGCGCGGCGCGGCGACGCGGTGACGGTGACCGCGCGCGTGCGCGCCACGGGCGTGGGGCACGCGCTGCCCACGGGCGACATTCAGCGTCAGGTGTGGCTCACGGCGTGGGTCGACGGCGACGCGGGCAGCGCGCGGCGGCACGTGTTCGCGCGGCGCTTCGAAGACGCTCCCTTCGTCGACGACCGCGGCGCGACGCACTTCGCCCGCACCGAGCGCCTCGACGGGCGCCTCGCCCCGCCGGGTCCCGACGACGAAGACGCGGTGACGCTCGCGCTCACGTCGCGCGCGCGGGGTGTGGTTCGATGGCGCCTCGAGCTCGTGCGCACCGCGCCCGAGGTCGCACGCGCGCAGGGCCTCGACCTCGACGCGCTCCGCGCACCGATCGCAGAAGGGGTCGCTACGATGCGACCGCGCTCCCCGAGGTATCGACCATGAAGCGACTCGCCCTCACGCTCCTGTGTGCCCTCGCGTCGTGCCGCGACGATCGCCCCGCCGTGCGCCCCGACCCGCCGCGGCGCGCGCCCGATGTGACGCTCGTCACGGCGACCGATGGGTCTGTCGTCGATGTGCCGATCGACGTCGCGGTGGCGGCCCTCCCGCCCGCGCCGACGCTCCCGCCGGTGCCCGCGCCGACGCGGCTGCGCGGCGGTCGCGAGGAGCCCTACGACGACTTCGGCCTCGACCGCCCGATGTCGGCGGTGCCGCTCCCCGCGGTGCCCGCGGAGCTCGCCGCCGACGTGCGTCGCTACCGCGCGCTCGTGCTTCGCAGCATGCGCTGTTGGGAGCAAGACGGCCGCGTGTCGCACACGCCCGACGCGCAGTGCCCGACCTGGTACGCGCAGCTCTCCGCGGGCGGACCGGCGGCGATGCACGCCCTCGGCACCTTTCTCGTCGACGACGCGAACCACACGCTGCTCGCGGCCGAGCGCGCGGCGACGCGCAACCCCTCGGGGGGCGAAGGCGACTCGTTCAACACGGCGCCGCGCCTCGCGTCGGTGCTCGCGGGCTTCGCCGCCACCGAGGTGGTCGCGTACGTGCTCGCGGGCACGCGCACGCCGCTGCGGCGGGGCTACGGCGACTGGGGCCGCGGCGAGGCCGTTCGCACGTGGCTCACGGTGCTTCCCACTGTGACAGAGAATGACCTCACGCCGCTCCCGCCGTGGCAGGAGCTCGACCTCGACGAGGAGGCCTTGATGCGCTTCCTCGCCGACGCGCACGACACCTGGGCCCGGTGGTACCGCGCGCACGCCCGCGAGTCGTTGGCGGTGTGG
>CAISKJ010000740.1 GCA_903885885.1 uncultured delta proteobacterium | reverse complement strand
GGCGCGAGGCGGATCATGAGGAAGCCGCCGAGGTTGACCACGCCCGCGTGGAGGAGGGCCGACACGGGGGTGGGCGCCTCCATCACCTGCGTGAGCCAGCCGTGGAAGGGGAGCTGCGCGGACTTGAGCGCGGCCGCGAGGACGAGGAGCGTCGCGGCGGCGTGGAGGGCCGGCGGCAGCGCGGCGTGGGCGGCGCACCAGCGCGCGAGGGCGTCGAGGTCGAGGGTGCCGGTGACGGCCGCGATGAGCCCGAGGGCGACGGCGAGGCACGCGTCGCCGAGGCGGCTCACGATGAACTTCTTGTGGGCCGCGACGCGCGCCTCGGGGCGATCGACGAAGAACGTGAGGAGGGGCTGGAGCGCGACGCTGGTGGCCGTCCACGCGAGGGCCAGGACGGCGAGGTTGTTGGCGGTGACGAGCGTGCTCACGGCGGCGAGGGTGGCCAGGAGCGCGCGCCCGTAGCGGTCGGCGCCCGGCGCGCCGCGGAGCTGGCTTCGCGAGAAGCGAACGATCACCGTGCCGAGACCGGCGACGAGGGCGAGCATCACGGCGGTGACGACGTCGCGGCGCGCGGCGCCCGCCGCGAGCAGCGACGCGGGGCCGACGGCGAGGGCGACGAGCAGCGACGACGCGCGGAGCGGAGGCCCGGAGGGGTCGGTCATGGCGCTGGTGTACGGCGCGGCCTATGTTCTTGAAAAACACATAATTCAGCTTAGATTGTTCGTGAAAAGAGAAGGGTTGCCATGGCGGTCGAGCGGCTGAATTTTCACCACCTGCACTACTTCTGGTCGGTGGCGCGCGAGGGGAGCCTCACGCGCGCGGCGGCGCGGCTGCGGGTGTCGCAGTCGGCGCTGTCGGCGCAGATTCGCCAGCTCGAGGAGTCGCTCGGCGAGCCCCTCTTCGCGCGCGTGGGGCGGGCGCTGGAGCTCACCGAGGCGGGGCGCGTGGCGCTGTCGTTCGCCGACGACATCTTCGCCGCGGGCGACGCCCTGCGCGCCACGCTGGCGCGGGGGCGCGCGGGCTCGCAGGCGCTGCGTGTGGGGGCGGTGGCCACGCTGTCGCGCAACTTCCAGGAGTCGTTTTTGAAGCCCCTCTTCAGCGCGCCGGACCTGCGCCTGAGCCTGCACGTGGGGGGCCTCGACGAGCTGGTGGCGAAGCTCTCGGCGCACGCGCTCGACCTGGTGCTCTCCAACCGCCCGCCGCGGCGGGGCGGCGACCGGGCGCTGCGGTGCCGTCGCCTCGCGCGCCAGGCGGTGAGCATCGTGGGGCCCAGGAGGCCGCGGCGGCGCTTCGTGTTCCCCGACGACCTGCGCGGTCAGTCGCTCATCGTGCCGGGGCCCGAGAGCGAGGTGCGCGGCGAGTTCGACGCGCTCTGCGAGCAGCTCGGGGTGCCCGTGCGCATCGTGGCCGAGGTCGACGACATGGCCATGCTGCGGCTCCTGGCGCGCGACACCGAGGCGCTCGCGCTGGTGCCCACGGTGGTGGTGCGCGACGAGCTCAAGAGCCGCGCGCTGCGCGAGCTGTGCGTGGTGCCGGGGCTCTTCGAATCGTTCTACGCGGTGACGGTGCAGCGGCACTACCCGCACCCGATGCTCCGCTCGCTGCTCGGGCGCGACGAAGAGGCGCTGCTCTCGATGCCGTGAAGGGAGAGAGGGTGCGGGGCGCGGGGCGTCAGCCCGGTGTGATGAGCTCGAGGTCGAGGCCGCCGGGGTACATGTACGACGTGTAGCGCGCGACGCCGTAGACCTTGACCCCGAAGGGGCGCGCGCCCTCGGAGCGGAGACGGTGCGCGCCCGAGGGGATGGGCACCGCGTACACGTCGTAGCCCGAGACGCTCTCGGGCGTGCCCGCGAGCGGCGCGTCGTCGAGGAAGAGGCGCGTGCCGCCGGGGGCGGTCACGTTGATGTAGTTCGTCGGGTACGTGGTGGGCACGTAGAAGCTGTACTGGCTGCGGTACTGCTGCACGGGCACTTCGAAGACCATCGAGGGGTCGCCGGCGCCGGGCATCCCCGCCGTCTCGGGGCCCTGCCCCAGCATGAACTGCGACACGAGGAAGGCGCGCGTGCCGGTGACCCGCACGTGGCGCGTGGCGGCGAACTCCATCACCTGTCCGGCGCGCAGGGTCTGGCCGGGCTGCACCGTCGGGGGGTCGAAGGTGATGGCGTTGTCGTCGGCCTGCGACACGATGCGCACCACGGACGGCGTCGTGGCGCCGCGGTCGCGCAGGCCCGTCACGAAGTAGTCGCGCCCCCAGGTCTCGGTGGGCAGGAGCTGCTCTTCGAGGTGGTCGCACGCGGCGCGCGTCTCGGGGATGTTGGTGCAGTCGTGGCCCACGTACACAGCCACGGGGAGCGACGACTCGATGACGGTGCCCGTGAGGTCTTGCCCGCGCCCGGTGGCGTCGGTGCGGCTGTCGACGCCCACGAGTTGGAGCACGTCGCCCTGCTGCAGCGTGAACGAGGCCGTGGTGCCGGGCAGAATGATCGGCACGCCGGCGCCCGCGCCGATGGCGGAGGTGGGGGTGACGCGCACCGTGGTGCTCTCGCCGGTCACCGCGACGATGCTCATGAAGCCCCCGACCACGATGCTCCGCAGGGCCGTGCGCACCACCCAGTTGGGCCACGTGGAGGCGACGTAGCGCTGGCGCAGCACCCCCTGCGGCAGGAGCAGCGAGGCGTCGTTGGTGAGCGAGAAGAAGCCCCCGTCGCGGCTGTAGTTGAGCGGGTTGAACTGGTACGCGGCGATGGGTCCGTTGGCGTGCACGTGGTACGCGCCGCCGCGGCGGAGCACCGAGCGCGCGGGCGCGAGGGCCGTGCGGCAGTTGGGGTCGGTGCCGCCGCGGCAGCCGACGAAGGTGGGCGTGAAGGCCACCAGCTCGCGCACCCAGGGGAGCACCACCGTCTCGATCGCGCCGGGTGCGAGGGTGACCTCGCGGGGCGTGGTGAGCGCGCCCCCCGTGATGCTCGCGCGCACCGGGTACGGCTGCGGGTTGGAGAGCACCACCGCGTACTCGAAGTTGGGGTCGAGCTGGCTGTTGGCCGTAATGGTGGGCCAGTAGTCGCAGCCGAGGTACGAGCGCCCCGTGGCGCTGTCGGCGCAGCGCGAGACGCACTGGCCGCCCGCGCACGAGAAGCCCTCCGCGGCGTCGCAGGCCGGCGCCGTCTCCCAGCCGGACCCGTCGGCGCGGCAGCGCTGCGGCGTGTTGGCCGCCGTGGGGTCGCAGCGCGTGAGGCCCGGCGCGCACGCGCGGCAGCCCATGCCCACCACGCAGGTCGGCGTCGCGCCGCTGCACTCCGCCCGCTCCGTCGCCTCGCCGCCGGGCGAGCAGAGGTAGCGCGTGTTCCCCTCGCAGTAGAGCGCCCCGGTGACGCAGGGCCCGGCGTCGCCGCTGGCGTCGAAGCCGCCGTCGCGCGCGGAGCCCGCGTCTTCCTGGGGCATGAAGCGCACGGGGCCGCTCTCGGCGCAGCTCGCGCACGCGGCGGCGCTCACCAACAGCGCGGTCTTCCAGAGGTTCATCAATGGGCGCGGCTCCTGAGGGGCGGCGACGCGTCGTGCGCCGCGGCCACGCTCGATATTCGCGCGCGCGCTGGTTACGCACAGGTTACAATTGGGCGCGATCGTGCCCTCGTTGGAGCCCAATTTCTGTACGTGTAACTCCCGTGTAACCGCCGCGGTCTCCCGCGCGGCGGCGGGCGTGCGGTGATCCTCCTCCCCGGCGACGTGCTCGAGGCCCTGGTGGCGCTCCGACGGTCTGACGGCACCGCGCGCCTCGCCGCGACCGCCGCGGCGG
>CAISKJ010000739.1 GCA_903885885.1 uncultured delta proteobacterium | reverse complement strand
CGCAGCGCCCGCACCGGCGCCGCAAGAGGTCGCTGCGGTCGCGGCGCGGCGCCGTCGCCACGTCGCCGATGGCGGCGCTCCCACCGCCGTGCAGACCTCGCCCACGCTCGAGACCAACCCCTACCTGCGACACTGAATGAACCGCCGCGCTTCATGGCTCCTGGGTGTGCTCGCCCTCGCGGGCTGCAACGTGTTCGACGAGTCGCTGTACCTCCGTCGCGTCGACGCGGGCACCGACGCAACGGTGGCGCCGCTCCGCCTCGCCGAGCGCTGCTCGGGCGACGTGCCGCTGCTCACCCGTCCCGGCGACTACAGCTTCGACACGAGCGGGCTCGCCGACGACCTCAGCAACCTCGCGAACTGCGCGGGGCGCCAGCTCCCGGGCAACGACGGGTACTTTCGCGTGCACATGACCGAGGGGGAGCTCTGGCACTTTCACGTGCGCTCCGACCGCACGCACAACCCCGCGATCTACATTCTCCCGAGCTGCGACGAGCGCGCTTGCACCGGCGGCCTCGACGAGTGCGGCACCGGCCGCGACGAGCACATCTCGTTTCGCGCGCGCGAGACGCGCGACTACCTCGTGGGCCTCGACAGCGCCGTCGAAGGCGGCGGGCTCTACCAGCTCACCGTGGTGCGCGCGACCTGCGGCAACAACGTGCTCGAGCACGGCGAGTCGTGCGACGACGGCGCCCGCGTCTCGGGCGACGGCTGCGACATGAACTGCCGCGCCGAGCTCGTCGACGGCTCGCGCGAGCGTGAGCCCAACGACGACTTCTCGAACCCAAACACCGTCATCGCCGCGCCGGGCGCGACGGTCACGGTGCAGGGCAAGCTCGGGGGCGGCTGCGACTTCGACCAGTACGCGCTCGACCTGCCCGCGGGTGCGCGCGTGCGCGCCACGATGCTCGACATCAACGGCCTCGAGTGCGGCGCGACCGCGCCCGAGTTCACCATGTCGTTCTTGCAGACCGACGGGCGCACCGCGTCGGGCACGGGGGTCGCCACGATGTCCAACCGCTGCCCCGCGATCACCGACACGCTGCCCTTCGCGCGCGTCGCGACGGCGGGCACCTACTTCGTGCGCGTCACCACCGCGACCGACCTCGCGACCGCCGTCGACTACCAGCTCCGCTTCGAAGTCGTCGCGCCCTGACGGCGCCCGCGGCGCCGCGCGAAGAGCGTGGCACCCGCGACGAACCACCACGCGAACACGCCGTGGCCCGCGGTCGTTGTCTGCGCGCGGCAGCCGCAGCTGCCGTCTTGTGCGCCCGACGACGGCGGCGCCACGCTCGCATCGGCCACGTCGTCGACGACGCCCGCGTCTTCGATCACGACGGGAGGCATCGCGGTCGCTACGCCGTTGGCGCGCAGCCGCACGCGAACGCGGGGCGTGTCGGGGTCGTTGGTGGTGATCACCAGGTCGCCCGTGATGGGCCCCGGGCGCACCGGCGTAAACGACGCGACGAAGCTCGAGCGCGCGCGAACGGGCAGGGAGCTCACGCGCGTTATCACACCGAAGGGCGCGTCGACGGCGGCGCTGAGAATGCGCCCGTCGCCTTCGCCGTCGTTGCGAACCTCGACGGTGCGCTCGCTCATGCGCCCTACGTCGACGTCACCGAAATCGACCGTGTCGGTCACCGCGTGAACGTCGGGGAGCCCGAGGCGCGCCACGGCGGGGTCGAAGAGCACCTGCCGCGGAAACGGCCCGATGGGAATGGGCAGGTCGACGAGGTCGAGCATCCACCGGCGCCCCGCGAGGCTCACGTAGAGCCCCGGGTAGATGTGAATCGCGCCGCGGTACGCGAGGTCGCCCTCGAGGCGCGGCTGGTACTCGACGAAGGGCCCCGCGTTGAACACCGCGAGGGTGCGCGTGTTCATCGCGTCGAGGGGCTCGGCCGCGGTGCCGAAGGTGAAGCGCGTCGAGTGACAGGCCGCGGACACATCGCCCGCGGCCTCGAAGGTGAAGCCCCCCGAGATGCCCGGGATGCGCACGATCGCGTCGGTGATGGGCACCT
>CAISKJ010000738.1 GCA_903885885.1 uncultured delta proteobacterium | reverse complement strand
GTCACGAAGGATCAAACGCACCGGACGGCAGAGAAATTCCACGGATTGAGATGGATCGCGCGAGCGCTGTGATTCTCGCTGAATCCGATCGGGCAACCGAGGACCGGGACGAACTCTGGAGCCCCTTCACGCCGCGCTCGGCCTCGGCCGGGTCGAGCGACGTGATGTTGTTGAGCTTCATCGCGACGCTCGACGGCGTGCGCCCGAGTACGCCCGCGAGCTCGATCACCTGAGGGTTGCGCGCGTGCTGCTGGCCGAAGGGGATGCGCGCGTAGAGGTGCAGCACGAGCAATAGCTCGTCGCGCGTCCACCGGCGGCGTTCGGGCGGGGCCACAATGCGACGGTACCAGGCCGAGGGCACTTCCCCTACGGGCCTCGATCTTGGCGTAGGCGTGTGCGCCACGGGCCGTCCACGTGTCGGCAGCGTCGTGGATGTCTTCGACCTACCAGCGATCAGCCGTGCTTCTGATGCGGTCTCGCCTCGGTAGGGGCGCTGTTTGACCAGGGCAGTTACGATGAGTCGTGCGTCGACCGACCGCGATAGTCCGAACCACGTCGCACTTGCCGGGTGCGACGCGGCGATAGTCCGAACCACGTCGCACTTGCCGCGTGCGACGCGGCGAAGGGTAGAGACTTGGCACGGCCGTCAGACCGCGCGCTGAATCGTCACCATGAAGGTCACTGAGCACGACATCTACCAGTTGGTATGGGACGCGGCGGTCGCCGTACCTGCGCACCACTCCGACCCCGAAAGAGCTGCGTCGAGACGGGGCGTGGGGGACATTTCAGCCCTCGCCAAGCAGGCGGAAAGGCTATTCGTCGAGAGGTATCTCGGCGGGACACCCACGCCGAAACGGTAGCCTCTGTGGGCTTTCAGCCCGGCGCGTCACCCCGCCACGAACAGCCCCGCCCCCACCGCGTCGTGAAACTGCCGCGTGAGCTCCTCGGCGAAGCGCGTGTCGTCGATGAGCACGCCTGCCTCGATGTTCCGCGCGTGCCCTCGATCGGTGAAGTTCGCCGACCCCACCAGCGCGCGCCTGCCGTCGACCACGATGCACTTCGCGTGGAGGCTCGCGTAGCTCTTCGGCACGGCCGCGCGCGGGTCGACGTAGAGCGTTGGCGTCGGCTCGCCGAAGGGCCAGTAGCGCCCCCTCCAGGCCGCCGCCTGTGTGCGCAGAAACCACTCGGCGTCGATGGGCGCGACCTCGGCCTCGTCGAGGTGCACGAACATCTCCACCTTCACCCCACGGTCGCGCATTGCCGCATGGAGCGGCGCCAGAATCGCCTCGCCCCGCTCGAACGAATAGCCCGCGATGAGCACGTGCCACATCGCGCCCTCGAACAGGTCGCGCACCACCACGGCGGTGTCGCGCGCCGCGCTCGCGCGCGTCTCGGGGCCGGTCCATACCAGCGAGACCTTCGTGGCGGGCGGGCGCGTGCGCTCGGCGAGCACCGCTTCGATCATCCTGCGAAACGTCGCCCAGTCGAGGCCGAGGTACGGCGCCATCGAGTCCATCACGTGATGGAGCTTCAGGTGCGTCAGCGCGGGGACGTTCACCGTCGGCCCGAGGCGCCCCTCGTCGAGGGCGCGTAGCACGCGCTCCAGGTCGGGCGTCGACACGCGCGAGAAGCCCGGCGCGGTGCCGCTCACGGGCGCTTCCGAAAGAAGGCCACCTCGGGGTCGCAGCCCAGCGTGGGCACCACGAGCGCGCGATCGAGGTACTGGTTGAAGCGCTCGCACGAGCACTCGGCGACGAACAGACACCCGTGGCACGCTGCCCCTTCGAGGAGGCGTCCCGTCTGCTCCTTGTGGGGCGTGTGGTGGCCGCACACGGGGTCGTTGGAGCACAGCACGCCGAGATCCCACGCGGCGCGCAGGTGCTCGTGCAGGTTGCGCCCCTGATCGACGAGGCCGCCCAGCGTGCCTTCGGTGCCCGAGCTGCCCGTCGCCAGCAGGATCGCGCCCATCTGCACGAGATCGTTCGGCAGCGAACAATAGATGCGCTCGCGGATCGCGCTCGCCGCATAACCGCACTCCAGCGAGAGCGCCGTGAGCACCAGATGCGACAGCGAGTGCAGAAGGTAGAAGCGCACGCCCGGGAACTCCGGCGGCTCCTTGAGCGCCTCGCACCACTTCGTGAATCCCGCGCGCAGCTCGGCCCCGCGCGCCTTCACCGCGTCGCGGTGCTCCCACTCGCGCAGCGCGTCTTCGTCGAGGCGCACGAAGATGCCTTCGCCCTTCACCTCCGAGGCGGGGAGCCAGTCGGTCTGCAAGCCCAGCGCGGCGGGCACCACCTGGTACTCGCCCTGAAGGTCGCTGCTCGTGGGCTGGAGGCGCGTGAAGCCCACCTGCGCGCGCACCTCGCGGAGCTTGTGCGCGAGCACCACGCGCTCGATCTTCGACGGCAGCTCGGGCTCACGCCGCGCGCGCGTCGCGTAGAAGGTGTCGCTCGGCGCCGCGAGCTTGCCCGGCACCTCGTCGGGCGCCGCCACGAACTGACGAAACTCCGCCGTGCGCACCGGGCCGTGATCGACGGGCGCTCCTGCGCGGCGAGCGATCACAGACTCCATCACGTCGGCGTCGCTCCACCCTTCGAGCGCGCGTCGCACCTCGGGGATCGTGCGAAACGCCGGGAGCATCTCGGCTGTGGCGACCTGGAGCACGTTCCACACGCCGTCGATGGCCGCGCGCAACGCGAGCTCCTTCACGGGCGGAATCGAGAGCGCGCTCTCGACCAGCGAGAAGTACGCGTCGCTCGCCGTGCGAATCATCAGCCGCAGGTCTTCGGAGCAGCCCGGCTCCTCGCCCTCGGCGCCGAGCCACGGGCGCTCTCCGTGGCACGACGGCAGGCCCGCGCGAGCGTTCGACATGGGACGGCGCTTCTTGCACGTGCGGCAGCGCACCCAGATCTCCGAGAAGTCGCCCGACGGCCCCTCGTCGAGCACCAGCTTCGGCGCGTTGCAGTGCTCGCCGCCGTGCACGAACCAGATCCACGGAAACTCTTCGAGGTGACCGCGTGGGCACGCGGCCACGAAGCGCACAGGCACGCAGATGGCGCCCGTCTTGCGGTCGTCGCAGCGGTGAAGGTAGTGGCCTCCCTTGCGTTCGAGGCCGTTCCACGCCTGCGTGAGCGCGCGGCACGCGGGGTTCTGACACACGAACCACGCGGGAAACTCCACCGCGCGAATTCCGCTGCCTTTGCGGGGCTGCTGATCGTCGCCCGACGGAGGCTCGCGGAAGGGCGCCTCGGTGCGCAGCTCCTTCAGGCCCTGCTGACGACGGCGCGCGTTGATGCTCGCGCACAGGCGCGACTCGGGGAGCACGCGCATCCCATCGCCCTGCCAGAAGTCGAGGCCGCCGATCACCACGGCGTCGTCGATGAGGTCGACCATCGCGCCGGGGCCGTAGGCCGTAATGAGCTGGCTGCGACGGATCTTTCCCTCGGGCTGCGCGACCTGGGTGTTCGCCGCCCAGGGGGTCTTCTTGCCGCCGCTCATGAGCCCACCGTGTTGCGAGAGAGCTTGCGTCGCTCGACCCAGACGTGGGCCGTGGGCTCCACGTCGCGCATCGACGTGGGTGCCGCGAAGCGCGCGTCGTCGCTGCCAGTCGGCGGGGCCTCGGCGTCGAGCACGGTGAAGAGCATCGGCTTGCCTATGCGGTCTTTGTCGTAGGGCGACCAGCACCGCGACGCCGCTCCCTCGCGGCTCGCGCGCACGAGGGCGATCCAACTGTCGACGAGGCTCTGGCCGCGCTGGCGCAGCGTCTCGACGAGGGCCTCGTGCTCGTGCGCGTCGAGCCCGAGGCGCTCGCGTCCTGCGCGCACCGCGAAGGTCTCGATGGCCTGGCTCACGGCGGCGCGGTGGGCCTCGACGTCCATCACGCCGTCGCTCGGTTGCAGCGCGCCGTCGCCGTGGCGCGCCATCGCGAGCAGAGCACCCGCGAAGCCACGCTCCAGGGCGGGCGCCGAGAAGGGCGTGAGGCTCGACGCTTCGACGTGTCGGTAGAAGCTCTCGTGCCACGCGGTGAATCGTTCGTAGTGCGAACGATCGCGGGGCTTGTGCAGGTTGAGCGCCGTCACCACCAGCCCCGGCCACTTCGCCTGTCGGCCCACGCGCGAGGTTGCCTGGATGTACTCGCTCGCGGTCTTCGGTTGGCCCGCGACCACCATGAGCCCGAGGCGGTCGATGTCGACGCCCACGCTGATCATGTTCGAGGCGAGCAGCACGTCGACGTGCTCGTCGTGGGTGTGCGGCAGCACCAGCCGCGCCCGTGTACGCGCGATGCTGCTGGTGCTCTCGCGCGAGGTGAGCTCCACGGGTTCGCCGAGCTCCCGCGTGCGAAACCATCGTGCGCCGCCCTTGCCGTCTTCGGTGCCACGGTCGGCGATCTTGGCGCAGCGTGAGCGCACTTCGTCTTCGACCAGACGACGCATTCCGCCGAGCTCTCGCAGCGCGTTGAAGTAGCCGACGACGGTGGTGTACGGGTCGGCGGGAGAGCCCTCTTGCGCGGGCTCCTTGACCTCGTGCCACGCGGCCGTGAGCAGCGTGACGTACACGCGCAAGAGCACCGCCTTCATCGCGCGCCCGCCCGCTGCGACGCCGAGGTAGAGGCGCCCGTCGGCGTTGCGATCCACCTTGGCGAAGAAGGTGTTGCCCTCGTCGAGGCCCGGCGGCGGGAAGAGCGCCACCGCGTCGCGTCCGAAGAGCGAGAGGATCTGCCGACGCGCTCTGCGCACCGTGGCGGTCGACGCGAGGATTTTGGGTTTGATCGCGTAGGGGCGGGGCTTGCCCCGCCCGACATCGTCGTTCCCGCCCGTGGGCGACCCGAGGGTCGCCCCTACGGTGTCACGCTCGGGCAACCGTCGCTCACAGAGGGCTTCGATGGCCGTCTCGTAGAGGCCCACCATCGTGCCCAGCGGGCCGCTGATGAGGTGCAGCTCGTCTTGCACGATGAGCTCGGGCGGACGCAACCCGTCGGGAATCACCTCGGCGCTGCGCGCGGGGATCGCACCGTCGGGCGTGCCGAAGAAGCGCCCACCCTCGCGCGAGTGAACGCGCCCGAAGAGCATCCCTGCTTCGGCGCGCCAGGGCACCATCGCGAACTTGTCGACCGTCGCCACCAGAAACGACGGCAGCTCGCGGTACACCTGCTCGTCGACGAACACGAGCGGCAGGCCCTCTTCGACGTGGCGCTTGTTGCCCTGACCGAAGTCGCACGCGCGGAAGTTCTTGCACAGAACCCGTACGTGCGTCGGCGCGCTCTTGGAGGGTTGCAGCGTGGCGGTGTCGGGGTCGAGCTCGAAGCCACACCAGGGGCAGTGCGTGAGCGGAAGGGGCGACGGGGCCTTCTTGTTGTCGCGCTGCGTCTTCCAGGTGGTGATCTTGTCGCCCACCTCGGCGAGCGTGTTCGCGGTGGCCGTGCGACCCACCCACAGGCCCACGCTGAAGCGCACTTCACCGAGGCGCGCGGGGTCGTCGCGGCGCAGCGTCTCCAGCGCGCACACGAGCGTGGCCGCGCGCTGCAACTGGTCGAGCGTGAGCAACCTCAGCGTGTAGCGGAGCAGCACCGTGACGCCGTAGCCGCCATCGGGGCGAGCGCGCCCACGAAGGCGCCGCAGCACGAGCGTGAAGGCGATTACGCCGAGGTACGCCTCGGTTTTGCCGCCGCCCGTCGGAAAGAAGATCAGCTCGACGCGCTCGCGGTCGGCGTGTTTGGGGTCGTCGATGCCCGCCACGTTGAGCAGCAGAAACGCGAGCTGAAACAGCCTCCACCGGGGCGCCGCGCTCTCGTAGCGCTTGGGGTCGCGCTTGCGGGCCTGGAGCGCCATCGCGCGGCTGGCCAGCACGAAGGCCGCGAAGAGGTCGTCGCGCTCGGCCAAGAGGTCGAGGCCCTCGGCGATGCGGGCGCGGGCGCTCGCGGCGTTGCCCATGAGCACTTCGCGCGTCTCGCGGCGGCGCGGGGTGTCGAGGCGTACGGCGTATTGCGCCTCGATCCAGGCGTCGTAGGCGTCGAGCAGGGGCGTGAGCTGCGCGCGCAGCGTGGCGCCGTCGGGCGCGGCGGCCAGGGCCTCCATCTCGGTCGTGAGCGCGTCGAGCTCGTGGCTCACCACGGGGCGCACCTCGGCGCGCGGGAGCCACACGGTGCGCGCGCCCACCACGCGCTCTCCCACGCGCACCGGCTCCGTCGACACGCCGTGCCCGACGGCCCACTCCACGCGGTCGCGAAACTGAACGTCGGCCACGCGGTCGTCGAGGTCGTCGGAGCCCTCGTCGCGACGGTTGGGGCGCGGCACCAGACCCACCTCGTGGCGCAGCTCCAACGACACCTGAAACACGAAGGCCATGTCGGCCTTGCCCGTCTCGGTGACGGGTCGCCGATGGTTGACCACGAAGAGCGACAGCGCGCGCGTGCCCTCGGCGAGGCCCGGCGCGTCGGCGGGCGCGAGGCGCCCCTCCAACCACAGGCCCTCGGAGCCGGGGATCTCCTCGCCCTTCGAGAGCTTCGCGGGGTCGAGTACCACGCGCAACCGCACCGGGCGCCGTGGGAGGCGCTGCCATTGCTGCGGCGGCTTCTTGGCCCCCTCGGGAGTCTCGTCGGCCGTGCCGGGGAGGTACTCCGCGTAGTGCAGCGTGATCTGCACCGCGTCGCCCTCACCGGGCGGAAGCAGCACCGAGAGCCCGATCGACGCGGGCAGGAGTTTGGGCACCTTGGGCTCGGGTGAGGGCTCGCTCTGCTCCTCGTCGTCGCTGTCGCTGCCCGAGGCGAAGTCTTCGTCGTCGGTGGGGTCGCCCGCGTTGCGCGCGCCCGACGGTGCGAGAAAGCCCGAGAGGTAGAAGCGCGAGGGAGTGAGCCGAAGCACCTCGGTGGAGTTGGCGTCACCGTCGAAGGGGCCGACGAGGTCGGCGTGCAAGGCGTCGAGCAGGTGGGCGCGTACCGTGGCGCTCGTGGTGGGGGCGGTCATCGCGCGGGATGATCGTGCAGGGGTCGCGTGCGACGCCAGAGAGATGCGAACTCGACGGGACATTCTGTGACCGCGCGAGGCGCGTGTCTTCGAGTGGGAGGGGCGTCGCGGTGTGAGGTAGGCTCGCGCGCATGGTCGCAGCGCCGCGCACCCGCGTCACCATCGACGAGTACCTTGCGATGGAGCAGGCCTCCGCCGAGAAGCACACGCTCTGGGACGGTGAGGTCTACGCGATGGCGGGCGCGCTGCCCGACCACAACGCCATCACGGCCAACGTGCTCGCGGAGCTTCGCAGCGTGACGCGACGCGGGCCCTGCCGCGTGTTCTCGTCAGACCTCAAGGTGTACGTGCCGCTGCGCAAGGGCTTCGTGTATGCCGACGCGTCGGTGGTCTGCGGCCCCCTCGCGCTCTACGGCGACACGCGCGACGTGATCACCAACCCCACGGTGCTCGTCGAGGTGCTCTCCGAGAGCACCGAGGCCTTCGATCGCGGCGAGAAGGCGACAGGCTACCGGGGCATCGCCACGCTGCGCGACCTGATCTTTGTGTCGCAGGTCGAGCGGCACGTCGAGCACTTCGCGCGACAGCCCGACGGCTCGTGGCTGCTGCGCGAGTATCGCGACGACGACGAGATGCCGATCGCCACGCTCGGCGGCGCGCTGCGCCTCGCGGAGCTGTACCTCAAGGTCTTCGACGCGTAGGCACTGCCCCTCTCGACGTGAGCGCATGCGGGCCGTCGCTGCGGCGCTCCCCGCTGGTCAGCGCGTGGGGGCGTGGTGCATGCTCGCCCCATGCGTGATGGCGCCGCCGTGCAGCATGGTGTTTCGTTCGAGGCGTACCTCGCGCTCGAAGCGACGAGCGACGCGCGGCACGAGTGGCTCGACGGCGTCGTGTACGACATGGCGGGGGGCACGCTCGACCACAGCGGGCTCTGTGCGGCGGTCATCGCGGCGCTCTCCAACGGGCTCGCGGGAAGGCCGTGCAGGGTGTTTACGAGCGACGCGCGGGTGAGGGTGCTTGCGACGGGCCTCGTGACGTACCCCGACGCCTCGGTGGCCTGCGGGCGCGTCGAGCGAGACCCCAAAGACGCCAACACGCTCGTGAACCCCGTGGTGCTCGTCGAGGTGCTCTCCGACAGCACCGAAGACTGGGATCGCGGGGGGAAGTTTGCGCACTATCGCCGCATCCCCTCGCTGCGCGACTACCTGATCGTGTCGCAGCGCGAGCCGCTCATCGAGCACCACGTTCGCAACGACAACGGCACATGGACGATGCGCGAGCACGGCCCCGGCGACGTGGTGTCGCTCACCGGCGTGCCCGTGCGCGTCGCGGTCGACGACGTGTACCGCAACCCCCTCGCGGAGTGAGCGTCTCGAAAACGTGTCGATCGATGGGTTTCGATGTTCGGGGAAAACTCGAAACGTGTCGATCGATGGGTTTCGAGGAGCGCTCGACAGGTTTGGTCACATCTTCACCGAATGATATGAATCCCAGTCATGCAACAACCTGATCACGGCCTACCACCTGCGGAAGACGAGTCTACGAGCTCGCGCACCGCGGTAATCCTTGTCGGACTCCTCGCTTTCATCCTCGTGTGTCTCGTGATTGCCGTCGCGATTCGCAAGCGATCACAGTTTCACGCTGAATTTCGGCCAATCCCGACTCCTTCGCGCCCTACGCTGTCCGTGCCTCAGCCTACGCCGCCGATGTTACCAATAAGTCCCACACCGGTAGCCATACCCGTGATCGCACCCGTGCCTCAACTGTCTCCTTTGGAGCACCTTGTGGCCGCGCGAGCAGCGCTCGCGGCGGGCTACGACGCTGAAACACGGCAAGGCGGTGATCTCGCAACTGCGGAATGGCATCTTCGAATGATTCCCAGCGGGAGCCGAGAGTCTAAGCAGGGATCCGCGGATCGCTCGCGAGGGCCTTCAATTCCAGGGGCGGATACCGTCACGTCGGAGCGGCGTAGGTCCGGAGCTCTGGGAGCGGTAGAGTCGGCGTCGTCATGGTCGTGCCCGAGCCCCCTGCCTTCGACTGGTCGAGTCTGACGCGCGATCGCGCGGAGATTCTCTCGGCGTACTTCGCGCTGTTCTGCGAGCTGGATCCGGCGAGTATCGGCTCGGGTGAGATCGTGCGGTGGTTCCGCGCGCAGGGGCGCACGCCGCCCTCCGAGTCCCTCATTCGCACGGTCCTCGCCGCCGTCGATGTTCCACGACGCGGCGGCGGCCGCCCCTCCAACGACAGCCGCGCGACCGACACGGCCTCCCCCCCTTTGACCCTCGTGCGCAAGCAGATCCCCCGCTCTCGCAAACCGCCGCGCAGGTAGCCTCCGTCCTGCTGCCCGCGCTGGTCGGGCGAGAGCTGGGCGCGGCGGCGCGCGCTCACCATCGCGTGCATCCCGAGGGGGCCTCGGCCCTTCGCATCGTGACCTGGCTGGGCGCGCTGCTCCCGCGCGTGATGTTCCCCGGCAGCCTCGCGGCGGCGGCGCGCCACGCGGGCGCCGAACCGCTGTGGACCGGGCGTCCGCGCGCCTACGCCGAGAGCACGCTGCGGCAGGCGGCAGACCGACTGGACGCCGAAGGCGCCTCGACGCATGTCGCTCGCGCCGTCTGGAAGCAGGTCGAGGGCGCGGTGGCGAAGGTCGACGCGGCCGTGATCGCGCACAGCGACATGTTCGATCAGGCCTACTACACCAAGAAGCTCGCACACGCGGCGCCCATCGGGCGACTGGGCAACCGGCTGCTCGCGTGCGCCTACTTCGGGCTGACGACGGTGACGCTGCCCGAGGGGCCGACGCTCTTCGCGCACCTCTCATGGCACAAGCCCGCCTCGCCGCTGCGCGACGCCCTGGAGGATCTGTTCGACGACGAGGCGCGCATGACGTGGTGGCACGAGCATGTGCGACTCCACATCGTGGACCGCGGCGCCAACGGGGACCCGGTGCTGCGATGGATGGGCGCGTGGGAGGTGCCGTACCTGACGATCGGGCACAAGGGCGCGGAGCTGTGGCGCTTTCACGCGCCGACGCTGCGCAACGAGCACGCCCTGCCCTTCGTGATGCGCCCCGACGCGCGCCTGGGCGGCGATGCCCAAGACGGGCCCTGGGAGCTGATCGTGCCCGCCCGCCCCGACGATCCGGACGCGACGCGCGGGATCCGCTTCCGCTCCGCGGTGGCGTTCACCGCGGCGGAGCTGCTCGGGCTCAACAAGCTGTACAAGTCGCGCTGGCCGTCGATGGAGAACGAGCTCAAGGCGCTGCAATCGCGGGGCTTCGGACGCAACCGCACCCGGCGCCTGGCGCTCACCGTGAGCCGCGGCACCGACGGCGAGCTCGCGCGCCTGCGGGAACGTGAAGAGGCGCAGGTGGCGAGGGTCCAGGAGCTCGGCGAGCTGCCCGTCTCGGGCAAGAACTTCGATCGACTCGTGGCGGCGAGTCGCAAGGTCCGTGAGGTGCGAGACAAGCAGGTGGCCGTCGCGGACGCCGCGCCGCTCAAGCACGCACGCGTCGAGGGCGGTGCGGAGCGCCTGGGGAAGTGGCTGCACCTGCTGGTGCACAACGCGATGGCCCTGGCGCTCGCGACGAGCCCCGAGGCCGAGGTGCGTGGGATGGACCCGACGACGGTGTTCGACCTGCTGCTCGGCCGCTCCGCGCTCACGTGCGTCGAGTGTGAGAGGTTGACGATGTGGGTCGACGCGCTCGACGCCGCCAACGACCGTCGCCGTCAGGCTGCCCTCGTCGAGGTCTTCAACAGGCTGGGGCTGCGATGCCGGGGCTGCGTGGTCGCGATCCACCTCCGCGAAAGGACGGTGCAGAAGGCTTCGTGACGGTATCCCGCTGAATCCGCGCATCCCTGCTAAAGGCGCCACGCCTTCTTGAGGTGCGCGACGAGGTCGCTCTGTCGCTTTTGAAACACCGTCGGAGTCCAAGTAGACTCGGAGATCACGTTCACCGTAAGAGCGTAGTTGGCGACCGAATTTCGCGTCTGAAAGTAGGTGTTCTTCTTCTTTGCGAAATCGAAATTCGATGCTGAAGAGTTCTTTCTCCTGGTGAGGAGCGCCAGGTTTCCGAGGCGGTGCACCGACTGGTCGCGCTCCAGCGGATTCGGCCACCACGAGATCACGTACTCGTCGCATCGGGATTCTGAGGAAGAACGTGCTCTACGGAGACATCTTCCACCTCGATTTTCGGCTTGCTGGAGGCGAGTTCCCAGTTGAGCCGCAGCAGAATCATCCGGCGATTGAACCGATTCGCATTGTAGACGTCGCCCTCGATGGCATCGACCGTCTCCTGCTGCTCGGTAGCGCTGAGTTGAAGCGGCGACGACTGTGCATAGAGGTCGCTCCCGTTCTGCATTGCGTCGAGCAACTTCGCATACCGTGCGATGCGCACGTTGGGCGGAGTCCGACACAACATCAAACTCGTCGCGAGCCTCTCCAGGTCGTGGAGAAAGCGCGCCAGATCCGTCGGCTTCTGCCGCAGCGTAGAGATCGCCTCCATCGCAGGCGGGATCCAGTCGATGTTGTCGATGAGCTTAAGCCATCGAAGCGAATTATTAATCTCTTCCTCGTGGATGACGCTCTCGAAGTCCGCAGAAAGAATGTCGCTGAAGGCCTTAGAGTAGGGCAGCAGCTTCTTGTCCATGAATGCCGTGGGAGCGTCCACCGGCTTTACACTGTTCCGAATGGCCGTGAGCAGTACACCAACCTGCTTCTTCTTCTCGTGGATCATGCGGATATGGGCAAAGAGGTCTTTGAACGCCTCGCGCCCGAGCTCCGCTTCCGCCAGTTCCCATCGGTTCGTGTATGTGTCGGCGAGCGCATCGGGCTTGATCGCACCGATGACTTCGGCCTTCAGAATATCAGCGTGTGACAGGTCGAGTCCTCGATCGTTAAGGACAGAGAAGATCCTGAACGCGGCTTCATCGTCAGGTGTCCACACGACGACCAGGAAGCATCGCGTCGCGATGAAGCGTACCAATCGGATCGGCAGGTCGGCGTCGCTGGCCGCGAGCTCCTTGAGTCGATTTCTGAGCGCCAGGGCGTTCGCTCGAATGTTCTCCTGGGCCGAGTCGAGTTTCTGCGTAATGCCGTCGAGCTTGGCGATCCCCCCAGGCTCCTGAATGTGTTCACAGAAGAACTGCGCATCTCGCACCCGCAGCGTGAGCCGATACGTCGTAGGGCGGCCGAGAGCCTTGTTACCCGGCTGGCAGAGGAACTCCGTAACATTGCTCGCGATGTCAGGCGGGACGAGATCACGAAGTACGGCGAGAAGGATCGTCAGCGTGGTGAGACGCTGCTGCCCATCGATGACATCTGCATCAGGGGATGGACCTTTTACCAGAACGACGCTCCCGAGAAAGTAGGGGGAGAGAGAGCTAACGTCGTCGACCTCCGAAATCGTTTGAACAGGACCCAGGACGTCGTCCAGCAGAGCGAGAGCGTTTTCGACTCCCCAGGCGTAAGCAGGGATGCGCGGATTCAGCGGGATACCGTCACGAAGCCTTCTGCACCGTCCTTTCGCGGAGGTGGATCGCGACCACGCAGCCCCGGCATCGCAGCCCCAGCCTGTTGAAGACCTCG
>CAISKJ010000737.1 GCA_903885885.1 uncultured delta proteobacterium | reverse complement strand
CGTCGGGCCGCCGAGGCCGTCGGCGCCGCCGCGCAGCACGGTGATCTGCCCCGTGAAGGTCGACGCGCGCTCCGCGGAGATCACCACGTCGCTGTAGCCGTCGTTGTCGATGTCGCGCGCCCCGCCGAGGGCCCCGCCGAAGAGCGCGCGCGCGCCCGCCGCGGTGTCGAAGAGGTTGTGCGTAAACATCGTCGCCACCCCCGTGGCGCCGCCGCGAAACACGTACGCGCGGCCCGTGTACATGTCGACGCGCGGCGCGCTCGCGAGCACGTCGGCGTAGCCGTCGCCGTTGGTGTCGCCCGCGGCCACGACCACCGTGCCGAAGTCGCCCTCCATGCCCGCGGGCCCTGTGAGCGTCGTACTGGGCGGGGCTGCGACGCCCGTCACACGGCCGTGGTACACGTGCACGCGCCCGACGCCGTTGTCGATCGAAGGGGCCGTCACGGCGAGGTCGGGGTACCCGTCGCCGTTCACGTCGCCGAGGCCCGCCACCGCGGTGCCGATGCGCCCGCCGAAGTCGTCGCTGAGGGGAATCGGCGTCGCGCTCACGAGCCCGCCCGGCGCGCCGCGGTACACGAACGCGCGCCCCACGCCGAAGGTAAACTCGGGCGCCCCCACGGCGAGGTCGCTGTCGCCGTCGGCGTCGAGGTCGCCCGCGTTGGCGAGCGCTCCGCCGAGGCGCGTGGCGAGCCCCGCGGGGCCGTTGAGGGTCACCGACGGCGCGCTCGCGACGCCGCGTCCGTTGCCGTAGTAGACAAACACGTGGCCGTCGTCGCCGCCCGGCGCGCCCACGGCGAGGTCGTTGTAGCCGTCGGCGTTGAGGTCGCCCGCCGACGACACCGCGTTGCCGAAGAGCGAGCGCTCCGTCGCGGGGCCCTCGAGGGTCTGCGAGGGCGCCGTCGCGAGCCCCGTGGGGCCGCCGAGGTAGACGTACGCGCGGCCCACGTTGTTGTCGTACCCCGGCGTGCCCACGGCGAGGTCGCTGTACCCGTCGCCGTTGAAATCAACCGCGGCGAGGCTCCACGCAAACTGCGACGGGAGCGTGCCCGGACGCGCCGGCGACGGGTCGTCGATCGCCACGCGCCCGAGCGGCGTGAGCCCCGTCGAGGTGCCGCGAAACACGTAGAACCGCGGCCCCGGACGCGCGAGCAGCGGCGCCCCCACCGCCACGTCGGAGTACCCGTCGCCGTCGAAGTCGGGGTTGTCGCCCCACGCGGCCACCGGGCCCGCGCTGCCGCTCGGACGACGTGTGACAGACAACGTCCACGACGGCGAGGCCACCGCGCCCGCCCGCACGCGCCAGAAGAGGGTCACCGTGGGAAGGTCGGCGTCGGGGCTCCCCATCCCCATCGCAGCGGGGAGCGTCGCCACGACGGTCGCGCACGCGCGGTCGCGGCACACCTCCACCACCGAGTCGCCGGGCGCGTCGGGCGGGAGCGTCCACCGCAGCGCGGGCCGACGCCCCGTCACGAAGCTCCCCGACGGGGGCCACACGGCGCGCGGCAGCTCGCGGCACACGTCGCCGTCGCGCATGTACCCCGGGTCGCACACGAAGCCGCACGCGCCGGTCACACAGGTCGCGGCGGCGTGCGCGGGCGCGGGGCAGGGCTCGCAGCGCGCGCCGCACGTGAGCGGCGACGTGTCGCTCCCGCAGGTGAGCCCGCACGCGTGGTAGCCCGCGTTGCAGCGGAAGCCGCACGACCCCGCGGCGCAGGTCGCGAGGCCGTTGGTGGGCACCATGCAGCGCGTGCAGCCCGGCCCGCACCCGAGCGGCGAGGTGCCGTCGGAGCAGATGTCGCCGCAGCGCTGAAAGCCCGCGCGGCAGGTGAAATCACAGCTCCCGCTCACGCACGCGGCCACGCCGTTGTCGGGCATGGGGCAGGGGGCGCAGCGGTCGCCGCACGAGGTCACGGCGTCGTTGGGGGCGCAGGTGCCGCCGCAGGGGTGATAGCCCGCCACGCAGGTCACCACGCAGGCCCCGCTGCGGCACGCCACCGAGCCGTGCTCCGGCGTCGGGCACGGCGCGCAGCGGTCGCCGCAGGTGGCCTCGGCGTTGTTGTCGACGCAGCGCGTGCCGCACGCGTGGTAGCCCGCGTCGCACGCGACGCCGCAGGTGGCCGCCGCGAGGAGGCCCGCGCACGTCGCCCGGCCGTGCTCGGGCGTCGCGCAGGGCTCGCAGCGGTTGCCGCAGGTGGCCACCTCGGTGAACGACACGCACGCGCCACCACAACGGTGCTGCGCGTCGGGGCACGGCTGCACGCACGCGCCGCTCTGACACGTCGCGGGCGCGGTGCACGCGCTCCCGCAGGCGCCGCAGTTGGCGCTGTCGGCGGTGATGTCGGTGCAGCCCGTGCGAGGG
>CAISKJ010000736.1 GCA_903885885.1 uncultured delta proteobacterium | reverse complement strand
GCGCTCGGCGTGCTCGGCCTCGTGCATGAAGTCGAGCTCGGCCTGACTCGCTCGGTCGAACTCCGCCACGAGGTCGACGGGCGAGTAGCGCCGCGACTCGGGGATCGCGCGCTCGAGCGCGCGGGCGAACCAGTAGAGAAGGTCGATGTCGCGCTCGACGGTGTCGCGGATGCGCGGCCGCTGCACCTTGATGGCGACATCGACCACCTCGTCGCCCTCGCGCAGGCGGCCCTTGTGCACCTGCGCGATCGAGGCGCTCGCGAGGGGCACCTCGTCGACGTGCTCGTAGAGGTCGGCGAGGGAGCCCCCGAGGTCTTCTTCGATCTCGCGCTTCACGTCGGCCCAGGCGACGGTCTTCACGTCGTCTTGGAGCACCTTGAGCTCGGCGATCACGTCGGCGGGCAAGAGGTCGGCGCGCGTCGACGCGATCTGACCGAGCTTCACGAACGACGGCCCGAGGTCTTGCAGCACGAAGCGCAGCCGTTGACCGAGGGACGCCGCGTGCATCTCGGGGTCTTCGCGGCGACCGGGCACCAGGCTCTCGAGCCCCAGCCGCTGGAGCACCTCGCCGAACCCGTGGCGCGCGAGCACCACCGCGATGTCGCGCAGCCGGTCGAGATCGCGAAACGCCGTAATTACCGAGGGCATCGTGAGGCCTCCACGGCGCGCATCATTGCGACGCAAACCCGCGCGCGACAAGCGCCGCGGTCGGCCTGTCGATTTTCTCTTGACGGGTTCGAAAGGTCGGGATACCTATCTCCTCCCTTCCGCGGGCATAACTCAGCGGTAGAGTGCGTCCTTCACACGGACGAAGTCACAGGTTCAAATCCTGTTGCCCGCACAAACGGAGAGGCTGATCGGGTGGAAACACCTATCAGCCTCTTTGTATTTCGAAGCTTTTCGAGACGACCGCGACGGCGACCGCACGGTGCATCGCATGATGAAACCGCGGGCCGCGATGGGGTGATGGTGTTCGAGCGGAGGGCTCAGCCCGAGCTGTCGGCGCGGCGCCACTCGGCGGTGCCGACCGACGCCGCGGCGGCTTCGAAGTCGTAGCGGGCGGAGCCGTCGCGCGGGGCCTCCCACGGGGTGGCGCGGAAGGTCACCTGCAGGCGCGCGTCGCGATAGGCGAGGTACAGCCTGCGGGGCACGCTCGTGGTGACGTCGACGCGCGAGCGGCCGTGGCGCGCCTGGCGCGTGCCGACGCCGCGGACGATGACCGACTCGTCGATGATGCGCGCGGCGCTCTCGGGGTCGAAGACGCACCAGAACTCGGCCTCGGTGGCGGCGCCGGAGGGGTTCGCACCGCGGGCGCACGCGGTCACTTCGGCGACGTGGCCGCCGCCCATCTCGAGGAGCCCCGTGCCGTCGTGGAGGGTGGTGTCGAGGCCGGTGGCGAGGGCGCGGCGCAGGGCGATCCAGAGCATGCCGAGGTGGCGGTCGGCGTCGCGCCAGAAGTTGCGCTCGGCGGTGAGCGGGGTCGAGGGCCAGAAGAGCCCGAGCTGGTGCTCGTCGGGCGCCTGGTTCCACCATCGGAGGAGGTCGGGCGTGAGGGCGTTGCGCGACGGCGCGCGCACGAAGAGGTCGACGAGGGCGTCGGCGTCGTCGATGACCTTCGCGCTCGGGAGGAGGTATCGCCGCTGGGCGATCCACGCGTTCCACTCGCCGCCGCCGACGCGCTCGGTGGTGGCCTCGAGGGCCACGACGGCGTCGTCGCGGGTGATGCGCGGGGGCGCCAGGGCGCGCACGCCGACGAGCTCCTTGCCGCGCTGCGAGGCCCTGCGATCGACCTCACGGTGCGGGAGATACACCGTGGTCTTCGCGCCCGCGGTCTCGCAGACGGGCACGCGGATCGCGACCTCGGGCGGGTTGTGTGAAACCACCGCGGTGAGCAGCGCGCGCCAGTCGTGGCGCCGCGGCGCCGATGCGGGGCGCAGCTTGTCGTGCACGAGGAGCGAAGCGCGCGCGAACTCGAGCTCGTCGCGGTCGGCGCCCTGCGGGTCGATGCGCGCGAGGGCCGACTCCATGAAGGGGTCGTCGAGCCACTGCTCCCAGGGGGTTTCACGCACGAGGGCGCGCACGCGCTCGAAGCCCGACGTTCGCGGCGCCTCGTCGTGAATGAACACCGCGTGCAGCGAGCCCATCTGTGTGCGCAGCGCGGCCGTCGGGTTGACGAGGTGCAGGTTGGCGCCGGCGAGCACCGCGCGGGCGGGGCTGCCGCCGCGGGCGACCTTGGCGCGCTGGGCGATCACCTCGGTGTCGTTGCCGACGGCCATGACTCCGGCGCCGAGGCTCTTCGCCCGCTCGAAGAGCAGGTTGGCCCACTCGCCCTCGGTGGCGGCCACGGGCACGTCGAGGGATCGGCCCCACGCGAGGCGCAGCGCCGCGTCGGCGGCGGCGGGCGCCGCATTCCACGCGCGCTCGTTGCGCACGACGACCTCGCGACCGTACGAGAGCGCCGCGATGAGGCCGCGCAGACGGCCCGGCGTCGACGTGAGCTCGGCGGGAGGCTTCACCGGATCGACGGGGTCGAGCAGCAGCGAGAGGTCGCGCAGGCTCGCGGCCGCGGGCACGTCTTCGAGGGGGAGGTTGCTCTTCCACCGCTCGAGACCTTCGGAGGGCGTGAGGGCGGGCGCGCGCGGGTTGCTCCAATCGACCGCGATCCAGTGCAGGAGCGGCGCGTAACGGCGCGAGGAGATCACGACGGCGCCGTTGTCGGCGATCTGCCCGGCGCGCACCCAGCCCGCCGCCGCGTCGCGCACCACCACGAGGCGCACGCTCGGGTGCTCGGCGCAGCGCGCAGGCAGGAGCGGCCGCTGCGCCTCGGTGATCACAAGCGCCACACGCCCGGGGGCGCGCGCGATGATCTTCTCGGCGAGGGCCTCGCTCACGTCGGCGAGCGCTCCGCCCTGCGGGCCGTCGGTGAGGTCGATCACCACGCGGATCATCGCGGCACCGTCGGGTGCGGGAGCTTCACGTCGTTGCTGCGCGCGAGGGTCATCGGGGGCCATGAGGGTGCAAGCACGCGGCGCCACCATTCAAGCACGATCGTCGCGAGCGCAGCGGGCGCGAATTGGCTGAACATGCGCCGCGCGAACGGGGTACCAACGTCCGATGATGGAGACCGGACGGTCCGCCCGCCTCGGGTTCGCGCTCGTCATTGCGGCCCTCACCGGCGGCGTCGGCTGCGGCGACGATGCGCCTGCGAATGGGGGCGCGGTCAACAACGCCGACGCGGCGCTCGATGCTGCGAGCGACGCGCCGTCGCAAGACGTGGTCGACAGCGCGCTCGCCGACGCCGCGGGGGACATCGCCGTCGACGTCCAGAACGACGTCACGGTGGACGCCACGGTGGATGTCGCAACGGACGTCGCACGCGAAGCAGCCGCGGACGGCTCCGTCGACGCCGCTGCGGAGGCCACAGTCGATGCGAGTCCCGACGTGGCCGTAGACGTGAGTCCCGATGTGGCCGCGGACGTGAGTCCCGATGTGGCCGCGGACGTGAGTCCCGATGTGGCCGCGGACGTGAGTCCCGACGTGGCCGTGGACGCTGGCCCCGTGTGCGTGTCGCCCCGCGTCGTCTGCGGGGATCGCTGCGTCGACGTCGCGACCGACGACGCGAACTGCGGCGCGTGCGGGCGCGTGTGTGCGGGCGGCGGGCGCTGCGCGGCCGGTGTGTGCCCGCCCGCGGACCCGAACTTCAGCGGCGTGGCGCTGCTGCTCCACATGAACGGCGCGAGCGGATCGACGACCTTCACCGACGTGCGCGGGCACGTCGTCACGGCGGCCGACGGCGCGCAGATCAGCACGACGGCGTCGCGCTTCGGCGGCGCGAGCGGCTACTTCGACGGGATGGGCGCGAACCTCACCACCGCCCCGCTGCCCGAGTTCGACTTCTCGGGCGCGGCCCCCTTCACCATCGAGACGTGGGTCAACGGGACGGGCACCGTCTTCAGCTGTGATTCGTACGGCCTCCTCATGAGCATCAAAGAGGGTCGCACGCTGTACGTGTGGATCAACGGCCTGCTCCCGTGGGACTTCGTTGGCACCGCGGCGGGCACCGTGCCCGTGGGGTGGCACCACGTCGCGCTCACCTACGATGCGACGACCTATCGGGTGTTCATCGACGGCGCGCAGACCTTCGCCGTCGCGGGCCGCCTCGCCGCGCAGTCGAACAGCTATCTCATCATCGGCGGCTACCAGGGCGGCACGCAGCCGTGGTTCGACGGCTACCTCGACGACTTTCGTGTGACGCGCGGCGTGGCCCGCTACGTGAGCCCCTTCGCCGCGCCCACCGCTGCCTTTCCCGATCTGTGAGCGTGTAGCGCTTTTGTCGAAAAGAGGCGCGTCTGTGGCACTGACCGTAGGGTCGCCGCGTGACAACGCCGTCGTCTGTTGTGTTCAGCCCCGCGCGCGAGCGGGCGCGCCTCGCCGAGCTCGTTACGCTGCTGCGTGAGGGCACGTTGCGCGAGCCCGCATGGCTCCTGTGCCCGCGCGAGCCGCTGCGCGCGTCGCTCGAAGACCGCGTCGCGCGCGCCGGCGGGGCCTTCGTGCGCCTCGTCGACTGGGATCACCTCGCGCGCGCCCTCGACG
>CAISKJ010000735.1 GCA_903885885.1 uncultured delta proteobacterium | reverse complement strand
GGGGATGCTCGTCGCCGCCCTGGCCGCGCTGGGCTCGCGCCGCGCGCGTCGCCGCGTTCGCGCGTAACCCACGGCGCTCCCTCCGCGGGGGAGCGCGTACACCGGCCCGCCGTCGAGGGCGACGCGCCCGCTCGCCGCCGCGACGGGCGCGCCGCTCATCGAATACAAGCTCCACCCCGCATCGAGGGGCCACATCCACGGCGCCGCGCGATCATCGACACGCCACGCCACCCGCGCGCGGGCTCCGTCGGCGCGCTCGAACGTTAGCGCCTACACGTCGGCGGGCGCGGCGGCGAAGAGCGCGCGTGCGTGCATCGCGCGCCTAGCGCATCGCGACGGGTTGCAGGTGGTTCTCGCGGGTGAGGGCCGCGAGGGTGGGGCCCTCGTCGAGCGTCGCGTCGGCGGGGCGGCGAACGTCGCCGACGTACATCCACGTGCAGGCCGCGCGCTCGGGCGTGAGGTCGACGAGCATGAAGCCGTTGCGCGTGGCGTCGACGTACTTGAGGTGCGGCATCGCGCGGTAGAGGGCCGCGGGGGCGACGGCCTGCACGAAGGGCAGCGGCGGCGAGCTGATCGCGGGCGTGACGAACTCGACGGCGACGGCGCCGGCGCCCGTCGCGGGGGTGTACCGGTCGGGCGCGTAGGGGTCGTCGGTGAGGTCCATCGCGAACGACGCGTGGATGTCGCCGGTGAGCACCACGACGTCGGAGACGCCCATCGCGCGAATGGCTTCGAAGAGCCGCTCGCGCGCGGCGGGGTAACCGTCCCACACGTCGAGGTAGTCGAAGTTGAACCCGCGAAACTGACCCAGCATCACCTGCTGCCCGAGCACCTTCCACCGGGCGGGTGTGCGCGTCACTTCGGCGACGAGCCAGCGCGCCTGCTCGTCGCCGAGGATCTCGCGCCGCGGGTCGGCCGCCGCCTGCCGCGAGGGCGGCTGCAGGTCGCGCCCCCACACGCGCGTGTCGAGCATCACCAGGTGCGCGAGGTCGCCGAAGGTGAGCGCGCGAAAGATCCGCCCGTCGGGCTGCTCGCGCAGCGGGAGCCACTCCATGTACGCCCGCGTGGCCGCCGCGCGCCGCGCGCTCCACGGACCCTCGGCGCCGGGCATGTGCTCCTTCGCGCCGTCGCGCCACGCGTTGTTGGCGAACTCGTGGTCGTCCCACACCACCACGAAGGGGTGCCGCGCGTGCGCCGCCTGCAGGTCTGCGTCGCGGCGGCACTGGGCGTAGCGCGCGCGGTAGTCGGCGAGCGTCACCGTCTCGTGCGGCGGCTCGAGGCGCCGCGTGTTGCCGTAGTACCCGTCGGGGTACTCGTAGATGTAGTCGCCGAGGTGCACCACGGCGTCGAGGTCGTCGCGCGCCGCCATCGCGCGGTACCCATGAAAATACCCCGCGGCGTAGTTGGAGCACGAGCACACCGCGAGGCGCACCCGCGCCGTGGGCCCCGTCGGCGCCGTGCGCGTGCGGCCCGCGGGCGAGGTGACCCCCACGCTGCGAAAGCGGTAGTGGTACGCGGTGCCCGCGCGCAACCCCGCGGCGTCGACCTTCACCGTCCAGTCGCGCTGCGCCGTGGTGACCGTCTCGCCCGAGGCCGCGAGCGTGGAGAAGTCGTCGCGCTCGGACACCTCCCACGCGACGGTGAGCGACGCGGGGCGCGTGCCCGCGCGGGGTGTGACGCGCGTCCATAGGATCACTGCGACGGGCGTCGGGTCGCCGCTCGCCACGCCGTGCTCGAAGGTGGGCGGCATCGGCGGCCCCGGGTCGGGCGGCAAGGGCTCGGGGTCGGGCTCGTTGCAGCCCGCGAGGGTGAGGGCGGCGCCCGCGAGGTGCAGGAGTTCGCGTCGCGTGAGGTCCATGGGCATCGGCGCCAAGCAATAACGCCCGAAGCCCCGTCGTGGCCAGCGCCCCGCGCGCGATCGCTCAGCGCGCCATGCGCATCGGCGGCGGCGGCAGCGTGATGCGAATGCCGGTGGGGGGCGAGCTGCGCGTGGCCGTGAGCGAGCGCATCGCCGGGTCGCGCAGGCGCGAGGCCACCGAGGCCATCGACTGCGGACGGTCGAGCGGGTCTTTCTCGAGGAGCTCGCGCACCAGGTTTTCGAAGAGCGGCGGGATGTCGTCGCGCGTCTCGGTGAGCGAGGGCGCGGGCTCGTGCACGTGCAGGGTGATGGTGTCGCGCGGCGTCTCGCCCTCGAAGGGCCTGCGGCCCGCGACGAGTTCGAAGGCCAGCACGCCGAAGGCGTACACGTCGACGAGGTACGCGTTGCCCGGCGCCGTAGCGCCCGTGATGGTCTCCGGCGCCATGTACTCGTAGGTGCCCACGACGGGCATCCCGCGGAGCATCGAGCGCTCCGGCGCCACGATGCCGAAGTCGGTGAGCACCACGCGGTCGCCCACGACGAGCATCACGTTGGCGGGCTTCACGTCGCGGTGCGCGATGCCCGAGGCGTGCACGGCCGCGAGCACCTCGGCCAGCGGAACGAGGATGTCGATCGCCTCGGCCACCGTGAACAGCTCGCCCTCGTCGTGGAGCGCGCTCATGTGCGTCTCGAGGCTCTCGCCCAGGAGCCGCTCCATCACGAAGTAGGGCACGCCGCGGTGCTCGCCGAGCGCGTACACGCTCACCACGCCGTGGTGCCGCACCGCCGCGAGGCCCTGCGCCTCCTGCCGGATGAGCGCGCGGTCGAGGTGCGGGAACGCGGCCTTCACGGCCACGCGGCGGTTGAGGTCGACGTCGTGCGCCTCGAACACCTGACCCATGCTGCCGCCGCCGAGGAGGTCGCGGATCTCGTAGTGCCCCGAGACGAGCTCGCCGCGCGCGAACAACGGTTGCTTCATGTGAGCGCTCTCCTCTACCCGTCTGCGCCCTCGGCGCGGGCGCGACCGTAACCACATTCGCCCCCGCCGCGCGATGCGGGATCGGCGCCGCGCGCAGAGCTCTAGCAACATGCGCGCGAGTGTTGAAAATTTTCTGCGGGTCGGTCAGCCCTCGTCGAGCACCGACTCGAGCGAGCGCGCGCGGTGGAGCGTCCACGGTTGTCCTACCGCGAGGGCCGCCGCGATGGAGGCCAGCGAGAGCGCGACCGCGAGCACGCCCACGACGCGCCACGCCGCATCGCCGCGCCCGTCGGCGCGCGGTCGGAGGGCGCCCGACAGCATGAGCGCGAAGCCCGCGAGGCCGCCGCCGAGGTGGGCCTGCCAGCTCACGTGGGGCAGCATCGAGACGGCCACCTGGAGCGCGAGGTTGAGCGCCGCGTTGCGACGAAACCCCGGCAGGAGCGCCGCCGGGAGCGCGTCTCCCGGTCGCAGCGCGAGCGCGAAGGAGACGCCCAGCATGCCCCACAGGGCGCCCGACGCGCCCACCACGATCTGCGACGGCCCCGCGAAGCACCCCGCCACGCCGCCGCCGATGGCCGACGCGACGAAGAGACCCGCGAAGCGCCATCGTCCTAGCAGTCGCTCGTAGAAAGATCCCAGTGAGTAGAGCGTCATCGCGTTGAAGACCACGTGCTGCCCGTTGGCGTGGAGGAACGCGTACGACACGAGGCGCCACGGCTCGCGCGCGACGAGGCCCGGCGCGAGGGCGCCCATGCGCAGGTCGGTGACGATGCCGTGGTCGCCGAGGGCCCACTGCGCCGCGAAGAGCGCGGCGATGACCGCGAGCGCCCCCGTGGTGACCGTCGCGCTGCGCGCCGCGAGCTGGTCTTGAAACGACGCGAGCTCGTCGGCCTGCGCGCGGCCCCGGTGCAGCGACGCGGCCACGCGCGCCTCGACCTCGGCCTCGCTCCGGAGCGCGGGAACACCGTGCAGAAAGGCACTTCGCAGCGCCTCGGCCACGCGCCGCGACGTGCGGTCGACCGCGACGGCGCCCGCGTCGGAGACGCAGGTGAGCCCCATGACGCGCCCGCTGCCCTCGGGGCGCGAGCCGCTCAGGAGCTCGCGCTGCGCCGCGGTGCCGCC
>CAISKJ010000734.1 GCA_903885885.1 uncultured delta proteobacterium | reverse complement strand
GCTCTCGATCGCGCCGTTGGAAAGCATCTCGTCGAGGCGCCCGCACTCGCGGTGCGTACGCACGATGCGGATGTACTCTGCGCTCGCCTCGCCGTGGCGACCGCTGCTGGCAAGGGCCTCCGCCTTCTTGCGGAGGATCTGGCACTGCAGCTCTTCCATGCGGTGGCAGAAGTCTTCGTGCTGGGGCCGCGCGGCGGCCGAGCAGAACGATGCGACGAAGCGCGGAACCTCTTCACCCATCGCGTCGAAGCACGCGGGGCGCACGGGGTTCCACATCGAGCCCATAACGTTGAGGGCGTCGAGGTAGAGGTCGGCCGAGATCTCGCGGAGGTTCTCAGGGTCGGGCGTGTCGGCGGGCGAGTTCGCGATGTCGCGGAAGATCGTCGACGCCTCTTCGAAGTGGTTGGCGTTGTAGTAGAGGTACGCGCGGCGGTACTTGATCGTGATCATGACCGTGCGCGGGTCTTGCCCCTCGAGCTGCGGCGCGGCCTGCCCCGCGGGCGCGTTCTGCACGAAGCAGACGTAGCGCGTGAACGCGCGGAGCATGCCCTCTTCCTGACGGTTCAGGTCGCGGGGCACCATACGAATGCGCTCCTGAGCGCGGCGCTGCGCGTCGGTCATGTTGCGCTGCGCGTTGCTCTGCGCCGTGCGCGCGGCACCGCGGTCGCCGCGATGCGTGGCCTCTTCGTTGAGGCTGCGAGCGAAGAGGGCGTTGTAACAGAGCACGGCCTTGTAGGCGGCGTCCTCGGTGTACTCGCCGTCGGGGCGCATCTCCACCACAGCGTCGTACGCCGGGCCGCAGTCTTGGAAGTTCTCCATGTCGCGCAGCATGTCGGCGCGGTAGTAGGCGATGCGGTAGCGCGTGGGCCAGTCGGCGCGCTGATACTCGGCGAACTCGACCGAATCAAAGTCGGGGAACTCGTCGAGGATCTTCTGGTAGAGCTCGCCCACCATTCGCATCGTGTTGCGGTCGCGCGTGCCGCGCGTCTGCACGGCGCCTTCGGCGCTTCGTCCGATGGCCTCGAGGTGCCAGTGGGAGGCGACGTCGAAGGTCACGCGGGCGGCGTGGTCTCGGCAGGCGCCCTTGACCTCGGCGGAGCGCTGCGAGTTGCGGAACGTGTTGTACATGTCGACGAGGCGCTGCACCTCGGTCATCTGCTCAGGCTTCGGGCGCGAGGCCACGACAGCGCGGGCGACCTGCGACTGCCAGAAGCAGATCTTGTCGTCGGAGGAGCGGGCCTCCATCAGCGTGTGGTACATCGCGATCGAGTTCGGCCACTGACCGTTGTCGTGGTAGAGCTCTGCGAGCTTCTCGAACATGTCGTACGCGTTGCCCTCGTCGGCCGCGTACCGTCGGAAGGTGTTGAGCGCGTTGGTGGGGTTGAGCGGGTGCTGCGCGTTGCCGTAGACCTGCGCGTACACCGACACGAGCTCCATGCGCGCGTTGCCGAGGAGCGAACGAACCGACGGCGCGTTGGGGTGCTGGCGTCCGTACTCGATGACTTCGAAGAACTTCTGGAGCGAGCCCTCGTAGTCGTTCAGGTTGTAGAGCACCCACGCCATCTTGTAGGTGGCGTAGCCGAAGACCTGATTGTTCTCGTCTTGCACCGCGAGCACGCGCTCGTAGAAGAGCTTCGCGTTCTCCATCTCGCCGGTGTCGAAGTAGTGCTCCGCGAACGAGAGGTACGCGTTGGGCACGTACGGCGACTGCGGGAACCGCTGGATCATCGTGCGGTAGACCCGGAGCGCTTCGTCGTGGCGATTGGCGTCTTGCAGGGCGAAGCCGAGATAGAAGAGCGCCTGATCCATGTGCTCGTAGTTCGGCGCGCTCTCGACGAGCACCTGGAACGTACGGATCAGCTGCTCACGGTAGCCCGCGCCCTCCTGGCGCAGCGTGGCCTGACGCTGCTCGAGCGTCGCGACCTGCGCGTCGTTGTGCGCGCGCCGCGCCGTGAAGATCTCCTCTTCGAGCTCCTCTGCCGCGCCGTTCTTCCCGGTCAAGAGCTCCTGGTAGTCTTCCGCGAGGCGCATGAGCGCGGGCGGGCGGTTCGCGTCGTTCGCGCGCATGTTGCGAACGAGCGTCGCGGTCAGCCGGATCTCGTTGAGCAGCAGCTGCTCGCTGCGCTCCTGGATCTGCCGCTGCCGAAGGATGTCACGCGTCCCGATGCGAGTGCCGGGGGCGCGCGCCTCCTTGGTCTTGTTCTTGTTCTTGTTCTCTTCGGTGCGCTGCACAGCGCCCGGGAGGCCCGTCGAGGCGTGCGTGCCGAAGTGCGTTGCGCCGGCCGGGCACTCCGTCGCGCGTGTGCGCGCGTCGTCGGCGATGCACACGTTGGCGGCGACGGTGGGCACCGTCGGGATGCTCACCTCTTCCGTTGCTGCTGTGGCGTTGGCGCGATTGCCCTGCGGTCTGCGTGGTTGCGCGATGGCGAGCACGCCCGCCAGGAACCACACGGCCGCGAGAACCCACGCGACTCTGGGATGCGTTCCGCGAATCATGGATTGAGGTCTCCGTTGGAGAGTAACGAGTCAGTGCTGCGCGAAGACGCTTCGCGCATCGGTCTCTGCGTCGGACGTGCGGCGCGTCAGCGCCCGCAACGCGAAGTAATCACCTGACGGTAGTAGCCAAGCTCATCGCGCCAGAACTCGCCGTTGAACGGCCAGAGGTAGTGCTCCTCATCGGCCGTAACGCGGTTCGCGCGCGACTCCTGCACCGTCACCTGCTGCTGCTGCATCTCTTGCGAGAGCTGGCCGCGGCGGGCGTTGAGGATCTCGATGAGAATAGCCGTACCCTGGTTCTGCAGGTCGGCGAGCTCGTCGACGGCGCGCGTGTAGCGCCCGCGGCCGAGGTTGCCGGCGTTCTCGATCGCGAAGCTCTTCGCGACGGCGATATCTTGAATGATGCGCGCGCCCACCGAGCTGTTGCGAAAGGCCTGCGGCATCTGCGCGTGGCGGCGCTCCTCGCCCTCGAGCTGGTTCACGTACTCGATGTTGCGGAGGAGCGTGCGGTCGGCGAAGGCGCTCTCGACCACCGGGCGGAGGCGGTTCGGGAGGTTGGCGTGGCCCTCGCGAACGTCCTTCAGGAAGCGGAAGAAGCTCGTGTCATCCTGGTACTGCTGGAGGTACCGCTCGATCTCGGGGCGCAGGTTGCCGTAGCGCTCGTTGAACTGCGCGAGCACCTCTTCGGCCTCGTCGTAGCGGCAGCTCGAGAAGAAGATCACCGACTTGAGCACGAGCGACTCGGGGTACCAGGCGTTCGTAAAGAACGGAGACCCGAGCGTGTGGATGTTGCCGAGCGCGCGGGGATAATCCTGCTGGAGGAAGTACGCCCAGCTCTCTTCGAAGAGCGCGTCGAGCCAGTACTCCGAGTCGACGTCGACGTGGTTCCAGCTCTCGATGGCGGCGTCGTAGTGGCGCGTGGAGTAGTAGAGCCGCGCGAGCTCGAGCCACGCGAGGTCGCCCATACGGTCTTCGTCTTCGACGCCCTCGACGCCCTCTTCGAGCGCGTGCAACACCTCGCGGAACGCCTCGACGGCGGGCTGCGAGCGGCGCGCGTTCACGTGCGAGATGCCCTCGAAGAACCGCGACTGCACGTAGAACGGCGAGTTGCGTTGCACACGGCGAAAGAGGGTGATCGCGTCGTCGTAGGCGCCGTCTTTGTACTTGCTGCGACCCATGAGGTAGAGCAGCTGGTTGAAGAGGACCCGGTTCTCGTTGTTGTTGAACTGGTCGAGGTCTTCCGTCGGGTAACGTCCGACGCGGCGGATGATGTCAGCGGGCTCGGGGAGCTGCGACGCGAGCTGCGCCAGCCATTGAAGCGTCGCGCGGAAGTAGAGGTGCGGGGCGCCGCGCTCGACGATCTCGTCGAAGACCGCGAGCGCCGACTGGTAGAACCCCAGGTGGTACAGGCACTTGCCCAGGTGAAACTGCGCCTTCTGCTGGTTCGCGGGGGCGTCGCCGGTCTCGCCCTCGACCACCCGCTGGAACTGCACGCACGCTTCCTGATAGCGCTCTTGTTGGTAGAGGCGGAGTGCGTTCGCGAGGGCTTCGCTGGGCGGGCCTTCGGCGGGAGGAGCGTCGGCAGCACCCTGCGCGAAGTTCATGTCGGGTTGGGCCTGCTGGCCCGTCGCCGTCGCCGAAATCCCGAGCGCCACCGCCAGCGCCCCCGCACCCGCGAGGATCTTCCAGTCAACCCTGCGCACCATCACTCACTGCCTCTCTCTGTCGCGCCCTGTCTGACGCGGTTACAGACGCGTGGAACAACGTACATGCCACGGCACGCGAAGCGCGCACCGCGCATGAACCGGCGGGACTGTAGATGATGTCTCTCACAGAGAGAAGCGTTTCCGAATGCCCGCCGTCCACGGCCCGCGCCGCCGCCTCATGGTCAGGGTTGTGACCATGACGGCGGCGAGATGACATCCCATCGGGCGGTCGAAGTTCGATCTCGTCGCCGCTCGCGAGGGCTCCCCTGCATCATGTTTTGCGCTTGACGGCTTTGCAGCGCGAACGCTAGCGTGCGTCCGTTCCGGCAGGTCTGGTATGCGTGTTGCTCTTGCAACATCGCAATGTTTCAAGCTGTTTTGCAGGAGTGGTAATGGTGGCCCTGAGGAGACTGATCGCAACCATCGGAGTCAGCATCCTGGCAAGCGTTGTCGGATGTGGTGATCCGGGCGTGGGCGACCCGTGCGCGCCGACGCGCCCTGGCAGCCAGCCCTGCAACCCGATGGCGACGCCTCCCGTCACGACGGGTTGCTTTCAGGGTACCGAGATCTACCTCGAGACGCAGTCGCTGCAGTGCCGCTCGCGTATCTGTCTCGTGTATCGCTATGCAGAGCAGAGCGACAATCTGGGTCGTGAGCGCCCGCGTCGCGTGTACTGCACCTGCCGCTGCGGCGTGCCCGCGAGCCTCGCGAGCTCTACCGACCAGAGCGTGCTCTGCACCTGCCCTGAAGGCTTCATCTGCAAGACCGACCTTGCGGGACCGCAGTACAACCCTGGCGTTCAGGGCTCCTACTGCATCCGGCAGGGTACCGACACCGGCGCCTGAAGCATCCTCGTGGCAGCCTCGCCCAGCACCACCGCGCGTGGTCGCGCGGGTGAGGCCCTCGCCGCTCAGTATCTTGAAGACAAAGGTTATGTGATTCTCGCACGCAACCTGCGTGTCGGGCGCGACGAGGTCGACCTCGTTGCCCTCGACGGTGCGACCCTCGTGTGTGTCGAGGTCCGCGCGCGACGAGCGGGAGCGATGGTGCATCCCTTCGAGTCGATCACCGCGGCCAAACGGGCTCGCCTGCGCCGCTCAGCTTCAAGGCACTCGATTGAGCGGGGCATATGCGACGCGCGCATCGACGTGATCGCCGTCATCGACGGACAGATCGATCACCTCGAAGGCGCCGTCGACTTCAGCGAGCGGTGACGAGCCGAGCGACGTCGGCCGACGCGTAGGGCTTGCCGAGCACCGCGCGCAACCCTTCGCGCAAGAGATCCCGTGCGCCGCTGCTCTCGCCGTTGCCCGTTGCGAGCACGAAGCGCCCGCGGAGCTCTGGGTGACGTGCGGTCGCGAGGCGAAAGAACGCGGGACCGTCGAGCACCGGCATCTCGTAGTCGAAGATCACCAGGTCGAACGCGCAATCAAGCGACAACATCGCCAGGGCAGCCTCGCCGCCCAGGGCGGTGACGACGCGATAGCCGAAGGCTCCGAGGAGGCGCGATACGGCCTTTAGGATGATCTCGTCGTCGTCGACGATGAGAAGTCTCGGGCCGACGTGATCGGTGGCAGACACGAGCGACCTCTCGGAGCGTGGGCGTTGGGAGTGGAAAGGCCTGGCCGAGATCAGCGGGACGCGTGCGGAAGGGCCGCGGCGCCCTTGAGAAGTGGGTGCCCCATGGCCTCGCGCTGCGCGAGCCAGCTCTCGGCGCAGCGGTGCGCGATGCCTCGAACTCGCTTGATGTAGTCTTGCCGGGCCGTGACCGAAATCGCGCCGCGCGCGTCGAGCACGTTGAAGTGGTGCGACGCCTTCACGCAGAAGTCGTACGCGGGCAGCACGAGGCGCTCGAGGGGGCCCTTGGCGTAGCCGAGTTCGGTGCGCGGGCCCTTCTTCGTCTCGATGCGCTGCTCCTCGAGTGAGAGCAGCCTGCGGCATTCGCGCTCGCAGGTGTCGAAGAGCGATCGGTGGTACTCGGGGTCGGCCGCGGAGAAGTTGTACGTCGACCACTCCCACTCGGCTCGCTTTGCGATCTCGCCGTAGCGCACGCCCGGGGCCCACATGACGTCGTACACGTTGTCGACGTCTTGCAGGTACATGGCGATGCGCTCGAGGCCGTAGGTGAGCTCGCCGGACACGGGCCTGCAGTCGAAGCCGCCGCACTGCTGGAAGTACGTGAACTGCGAGATCTCGAGGCCGTCGAGCCACACCTGCCAGCCGAGACCCCAGGCGCCGAGCGTGGGCGACTCCCAGTCGTCTTCGACGAAGCGAACGTCGTGGCGCAGCGGGTCGGTGCCGATCGCGGCGAGCGAGGCGAGATAGAGGTCTTGGATGTCGAGCGGCGACGGCTTGAGAATCACCTGAAACTGATGAAACTGCTGGAGCCGATTGGGATTGTCGCCGTAGCGACCATCGGCCGGACGCCGCGAGGGCTCGACGAACGCGACGTTCCACGGTTCGGGGCCGAGCGCGCGAAGGAAGGTTGACGGGTTGAACGTACCCGCGCCCACCTCGCTGTTGTACGACTGCACCGCGAGGCACCCGCGGCTCGTCCAGAACGTGCTCAGCGTGTGGATCAGTTCCTGGAAGTACATGGCAGGGCGACGGAGGTACTCCAAGAGCGTCGCGAGGGTCAATCCGCGGCAGTGCCCTCGACGACGTTTCCCTCCGCCGCGGGGGCCGCTTCGTTGTCGTTCGAGAGCGCGCGAGAGAGCGTGGCCTGGCTCTCGGGCGAGAGCTCGGTGTACTCGCGGAGCACCGGGAGGTCGCGCAGCGAACGCAGCCCGAAGAACTCGAGGAAGTGCGTCGTGGTGCCGTAGAGCAGCGGGCGCCCGGGCTCGTCTTTGCGGCCGATCATGCGCACGAGATCGCGCTCGAGAAGCACCTTGAGGGCCGAGCCCGAGTCGACGCCACGCACCTCGTCGACCTCGGGCCGCGTGATGGGCTGGCGGTACGCGACGATGGAGAGGGTCTCGACCTGCGCGCGCGTGAGCTTCACGGGCTTGGCCTGCAGGAGTTCCCTCACGAAGGGGGCGTTGGTGGTGCTTGACCGAAACTGCCAGGCGCCCGCCACCTCATCGAGGTGAATGCCCCGGGGCTGGTACTCGACGCGAAGCTCGTGGAGCAGCTTGCGAACCTCCCTCGCCTCGGCGCGCGCGACCTGGGCGATCTCGGGCACGGTGATGGGCTTGTCGGCCACGAACACCAGGCTCTCGATGATGCCCTTGAGGTGCAGCTCGGAGACCGAACGCGGCGCCGTGCGCGCGAGGCCCGGCGCGATTGGCTGGGCCCCATCGCCCGTTGCGAGTTCGGGGGCGATCTCGTCGGGCGTCGGGTCAGCGAGGTCGGGCTCTTCGGGTCCGTGGGCGCTCATGCGTAGTCGTCGCGGGGTGCGTCTTCGGGGGTCACGTCGACGAGCACCAGCGTGACGTGCAGCGGCTCGAGGGGGCCGGTCTGGTAGAGGCGCGTCATGCGCAAACGAGTCATCTCGAGGAGCGCGAGGAAGGTGACCACGAGGTCGATGCGCGTCTGGGCGCCTTCGAAGAGGTCGTCGAAGACCGAGGTGCGCGCGAGCTTCAGCCGGTCGACGATCTCCTGGATGCGCTCGGAGATGCTCACGCGCTCGGTGGTGACCTCGTGCGACACCGTGAGCTTGCGGCGCTTGAGGAGCTTCTCGAACGCGTCGAGCAGCGCGAACAGCGGGAGCTCCGCGAGGGGCACCATCTCCGGCGAGGCTACGTCGATGGGGGCTCCACGAGGGAACACGTCACGTCCGGCGACGCCGCGCGAGGCGAGCTCCTCGGCGGCCGCGCGAAACTTCTGGTACTCGAGGAGCCTGCGCACGAGCGCGGCGCGTGGGTCCTCTTCCATGTCGTCCTCACTCGCCGCCTCGGTCTCGTCGGGGGGCGCCGCGGGGAGCAGCATGCGCGACTTGATGTGCGCGAGCGTTGCCGCCATGAGGAGGTACTCGGCGGCCACATCGAGGTCGAGCGCCTTCATGATGTCGAGGTACTCGAGGTACCGCGTCGTCACGAAGGCGATCGGAATGTCGAAGATGTCGAGCTCGTGCTTTTGAATGAGGTGCAAGAGCAGGTCGAGCGGGCCCTCGAACTGAGGGAGCGAGACCTGATAGTAGCCGTCCGCGATCGTGGCCTCGGGGTCGACCGTCATGGCGCGCGCGAGGGTGTCATCGGTACTGCGGGGCGGTCAACCGCGCGGGTGGAAGCGCGCGTGCGACTGGCGCAGGTGCTCGGCGGTGACGTGGGTGTACACCTGCGTCGTCGCGATGTCGGCGTGGCCGAGCATCGTCTGCACCGCGCGGAGGTCGGCGCCGCGCTCGAGCAGATGCGTAGCGAACGAGTGGCGGAGCTTGTGCGGCGAGATGGGCTTTGTGATGCCCGCGCTGCGCGCATAGCGGCCGAGGAGCTTCCAGAAGCCCTGGCGGGTCATGCCCGAGCCGCGCTCGGTGAGGAACAGGTGCACGCTCTCGCCGCGCACGGCCCAGCGCGGGCGAACGTCTCGGAGGTAGCGCACGAGCGAGTCGCGCGCGATCTCGCCGAAGGGCACCATGCGCCGCTTGTCGCCCTTGCCCAGCGCGGACACCACGCTCTGATCGAGGTCGACGTCGGAGAGCTTGAGCCCCACGAGCTCGCTCACGCGCAACCCCGAAGCGTAGAGCAGCTGGATCATCGAGGCGTCGCGGCAGCCGCGCGGCGTGGTGGCGTCGGGCGCGGCAAGGAGCTGTTCGACCTCAGGGAAGGTGAGCACCTGCGGGAGCTTGCGCGGGAGGCGAGGCCCCGTCACGAGGGCCGTCGGATCGGCGGTCACCCGGCGCTCGGCGAGGAGGAACTTGTAGAACCCGCGCAGCGCCGAGAGCTTGCGAGCCTGAGCGCGGGCGGAGATGCCGTCGCGCGAGAGCGAGACCAACCACGCGGCCACGTCGCCCGCGTCGATGCCGTCGAAGTTCTTCGTGAGGTCTTGTCGTACGAACAGGGCGAAGCGCACGAGGTCGCCCGCGTAGGCCTCTACGCTTCGCTGGGCGAGGCCCCGTTCGACGCGCAGGTGGGCAAGGTATCCATCGAGGAGAACGTCGTCGTCGCGCACAGGCCGACACTAGGCGAGCGATGGTCGCCGGCGCCAATTTCTGCGCGATTTCTCTGGACACACCAGCGCGCGGCATGGTCGGTGCGTCGTAGACGGAACGCGGCGTTGCGTGGCAGCGGCGTCGGGAGTTAGAGTCGCTCTCCCGGATCGACGCGCCACGGGCCCATAGCTCAACCGGTTAGAGCACCCGACTTATAATCGGGAGGTTTCGGGTTCAATGCCCGATGGGCCTATCGATACTTGAGATCCGCAGCGTCCGGTGGAGGACCGAAGGGTGCGCGAACAGCTCGAAGCGTTGGAGGAACTGTCCCGGACTGATCTGGCCTTTCGCCAGATCGACGTTGAGCTCAGCGAGGTAGACTCGCAGCTCACGGAGCTCCGATCGAACGTCGACAAGATCCGCGAACTGCTCGACCGCGAGCGGCAGCAGCTCGCCGACGCCGACAAGCTCCGGCTCTCTCACCAGGCCGAGCTCGAGATGATTGCGGAGAAGGCCCTGCGCTCAAAAAAGCGTCAGGAGCAGGCCCGCAATAACCGCGAGACGGAGGCGACGACGCGCGAGCTCGAAGTGCTCAAGCGCGAGAAGGAGGAGCGCACCGCCGAGGCCGACCGCCTCGCGCAGGTGGTGGTCGAGGTCAACGCGAGCATCGTTCGTCACGAGGGCGACTTCGCCGAGCTCGCGAAGCACCTCGCCGACGAAGAGGCCGTCGCGCGCGGCCGCCGCGAGGATCTCCTCGGGCGCAAGCGCGCGATGGAGGACGAGCGCAAGGCTATTTCGAGCCGCGTGCGCGCGGACATTCTGCGCATCTACACCATGGCGTTTACCCGCCGCGGGAGCGGCGTGTCGGAGTGCACGGGAGGCGTCTGTCGGGGGTGCCACGTGACCCTGCCGCCGCAGCTCTACAATCAGATTCTGCGCGCCGATCGGGTGTACCAGTGCCCGAACTGCAACAGGATTCTGCTCGTTCCGCGCGCCGCCACCTCTCGCTGAACCTGCGGGCCGTCACCGTCATGCTCCACGCTTGCCCGCAGTGCCAACGCACCTATTCCGCCGAGGCCGCGGGGTTCTGCACGGCTGACGGCACCGCGCTGCGCCCCGTCGAGGAGGTGCCGCTCACGACCGACCCCGACGACCCCATCGTCGGCCACACGATCGCCGATCGCTTCGAGATCCGCCGTGTGATCGCCGAGGGGTCCATGGGCCGCGTCTACGAGGCGCGGGAGCTCCGCGCGGAGCGCCGCGTGGCGGTGAAGATCCTCCACGCCGACGTGGCCGACGATCCGGTGAACATCGAGCGGTTTCGACGTGAGGCCGAGACGTCGCTCCAGCTCGATCACACATACATCGTCGATGTGATCGCGTTCGCGTCAGTGCCGGCTGTGCCAGGGCGCTCAGCGCGAACCTGGTACCTCGCGATGGAGTACCTCGATGGCGAGGAGCTCCGCACGCTCCTCACGCGAGAGAAGCACCTCGCACTCGCGGCGGTGGTGCGGGTCACCGCGCAGGTCGCGCGCGCGCTCGACCCTGCCCATCGCGCGGGGTTCGTGCACCGCGACATGAAGCCCGACAACATCTTCATCGTGCGTGAGGGTGACGACCTGCGCGTGAAGCTCCTCGACTTCGGATCGGTGAAGTTCACGCGCGGCCAGGACCGCGGGCACAAGCTTACGGTGCTGGGCACTACCATCGGCTCGCCCTTCTACATGGCCCCCGAGCAGGCCCAGGGCGACCCCGACCTCGACCACCGCGCCGACGTGTGGGCCATCAACGCGATCGTCTACGAGATGCTGGTGGGGCGCGTTCCCTTCAAGGGCACCAACGGACCGCAGATCTTGTTTCGCATTCTGAGCGACGAGCCCGAGCCGCCGACGTTTGCGAACGACAAGCTCCCGGCCGCGCTCGACGACGTGCTCATGAAGGGCTTCCGTAAGAAGCCCGCGGAGCGCTTTCAGACAGTGGGCGAGCTCGCCGACGCGCTCGGCCGCGCGCTCGGCCTCAGCGGCGGGCACGCCGACTGGGCGCTCGCGACCACCGCGTCGCTCGCGGCGCAGCTCCCGAGCGTCGGAGCGGCGCGGACGCCCGCGGCCAGCCCTCATCGCGCAGCGAGCGTTGGCGATCCCGCACCTCCTCCGGTCGCAGCGGGTTCGGTCGAGGCAGGCGATGACGAAGCCGCCGCACTGGTCAAGCCTACCGGGGCCGGCCCGTATGTGGCGGTCGGCGCTGCGGTGCTGCTTCTCATCGGCGCCCTCGTTGCGCTGATGCTTCGGTGAGCGCATGCCCGTGACGGTGAGCGTCGTGGTTGTTGGGGCGGGCGTCGCGGGGATGAGTGCCGCACTCTGGTGCGCGTCGCTGGGTCTTCACGTTGTGCTCCTCGAAGCGAGAGAGCGTCACGGGGGGCAGCTTCATGACATTCCCCTCCCCCTCGAAAATCTTCCGGGGCACGCGCCTGTCATGGGCGACGCGCTCGCTGCGCGGCTTCGTGCGCAGCTCGCTGAGGCCGGCGTTTCACTGCGCGTGGGTGCGCGCGCCGAGCTCGATCCGCGCGCTCTCGCGGTGCACCTTCACGATGGCGAGGTGATCGCCCCGGGCGCGATCGTCCTCGCGACGGGGGTTCGGCGGCGGCGGCTCGGTGTGCCTGGAGAGCGATCGCACCTTGGACGCGGCGTGAACCACAACATCGGTCCCGACCCGCGCGCGTACGCCGGTCAGCACGTCGTGGTGGTCGGCGGCGGCGACGACGCGTTCGAGCATGCGCTCATGCTCGCGCCGCACGCGGCGTCGGTCACGCTCGTTCATCGCAGCGACCGCTTCTCCGCGCGCGACGCGTTGCGCGCACCGGTGCGCGCCGACGCGCGGGTGACGCTGCGCACCTTCGCCGTCGTCGATGCGATCGAGGGCGGTGAGCGCGTCGAGGCAGTGCGAATTCGCACGCCCAACGGGCCCGAGAGTTTGCGCGCCGACATGGTGTTTGTGTGCGTTGGTCCCGAGCCGGTGAGCGAGGGCTTCGGCGTGGCAACCGACGAGCGCGGTTACGTGCGCGTCGACCGCCTGCAGCACACCTCGCGCGATGGCGTGTTCGCCGTCGGCGACGTGTGCTGTCCCGAGGCGCCGACGATTGCGACCGCGATGGGCCACGGCGCGACCGCCGCGAAGGCCATCGCGACGAGGATCGCGCTCCTGGCCGCGCCGCCTCCGGCCCACATCGATCGACTCACCCTGCACAGCTTGTCGCTGCCCGCGCGCATCGGCGTGTATCCGCGCGAGTGGCGACGTCGGCAGACTCTCACCTTTGACATCGGCTTCGAAGTCAACGCGGGGGGCGCGTCGCCGAGTGATTCCCTGCAGCGAACGATCGACTATGCGGCCGTCGCGAGCCGCGTCGAAGCGCTCCTCGCCGAGCAGCACTTCAACCTTATCGAGACCGTCGCCGACGTGCTCGCGACGAGGCTCCTTGCAGAGTTTGGATCGCGTACCGTGCGCGTGCGCGTAACCAAGCCCGGTGTTCCTCAGCGCCACGCTTCGGCCTCGATCGAGGTCGAGCGGCGTCGAGACTGAGTCTCGACTAGAACGTGCCGGTCACCGCGAGGCCGCTCGGCGTGGGGAGCACGTGTACATGTGCCGCCGTGCGCGCCACTCGCTCGCGCGGCCAGAAAATGAGTGAGCTCAACGTGAAGGCCGCACCGACGCCGCCGACGACGCCCGATACGATGGCGAGCGTTTGGTTCTGCTCGATGACGCGCAAGTGCTCACGCCCCTGGGCCTGGTAGAGGCGCGCGGTCTCGGCGTCGCGCGTGCGGTAGTAGTCGAAGGTCGCGACGATGTCGTTGTACTCGGAGATCCAGCGGTCGTTGTAGACGGTGATGCCGATTGCGAGGCCGACGCCCACGAGCGTAACGACCGAGCCCGTGACCACAGCTGGGACGAAGCCCGCGCGTCTGCGCGCGACCGTATTGTCAACCGCGGGCGGAGCGATCACGACGGGCGGAACGACAGCGCGGGGCGCGGGCACCGTCGCGATCGCAGGGGGCGCGACGACGACGGGCGCGACGGGCGTGGGCTCTGGGGGGCGCGGAGGCGTTGCGAGCGCCGCGAGCGCTGCTTCGTTGGCGCCCGGCGGCGCGCTGCCAATGTACGACTCGTGCGTCGCCGTGTTGAGGGTGACCGTGAGCGCGCGCCCCGGCTCGAGGCGAGCCTGGTACTGCACCGAAGCCCCATCGGGACCACGCGCTTCGAGCACGTGCGGTCCGGCGGCCACTGAGCGCGAGCCGCGGAGGGGCGCAGCGCCGATGGCGCTCCCATCGAGGTACACCTCACTGCCGGCAGGGAGCGCGAGGATGGTGAGCGTCACGAGTCTCCGCCGTGCCTCGGCGATCGTCTGCTCGATCTGGGCGCGCTGCTCGGGCGTAACCTGCGCGGCGTCGTGGAGGTAGCGTTCGAACCACGAGATCGCCTCGAGGGGCTGCTCGAGCGCCAGGTAACAATTGGCGATGTTGACCATCACCGACGGGTGCGGGCGCACGCGGTAGGCCCGCTGAAATGCCACCAGTGCCTCGGCGAAGCGACGGGCGCCGAAGTTCTGCACGCCCTCTTGAAACGACGCGCGGGCTTCAGAAGAGGGAGCCTGCGCGTGCGCGACGGTGGGGCTCATGCAGAGCCCGACCGCCATCAGCAGCGCACCGATCGCATGATGTGATTGCATGGCTGTGTTCGCGTTTCGCGGTGTGCCCGGTCACGCGAGCTTTGACAAGTCTTCGGCGCGAACGCGCGATCAGTAGGGGTTGTCGGTGACGAAGCCGGCGCCCACGCGGGGACGCGCAGCGGCCGGGCGGCGCGGTGCGGCGGGTCGGGGCGCGGCGCGGTGCGGCTCTTCGTGGCGAACCACAGCAGGCGGCGCGGGCGCGGCGACCACGGGAGCGACCGGTGGCGCGGCGACGACCGGAGCCGGTGCAGGCGCCGCGGCGGGGGCG
>CAISKJ010000733.1 GCA_903885885.1 uncultured delta proteobacterium | reverse complement strand
TGCCCGGAATGCCGTCGGGCCCGTCGCCGAAGCGCGTGCTGCGCACCCAGTCGACGTAGCGCGACGACCGCGCGGCGTCGTCGAAGAACGAGGGGATCCACGGCGCGTGGATGTCGGGCTCGTTGCCCTGCCAGTAGTACCGATCGGGCAGCGGCGTGCGCGGCGCGGCCATCGACAGGTCGAACATCTCGTCGAGGCGCGCGAGCATCGCGTCACGGCCCCCCAGCGTGGTCGCGAGGCCCGCGAGGTCGTGCGGGGCGTACCAGAGGTACTGCCACGCGGCCCCCTCGGCGTACACGGGCTGCCAGATCGTGGTGCCCGTGAGGGGCACGAAGCTCCCGTCGCGGCGGCGGCCCACGAGAAAGCCCTGCGCCGGGTCCCACAGGCGCTTGTAGCTCTCGCTGCGGGCCGTGAGGGCGGCGGCGTCGTCGGTGTGGCCGAGGCCGCGCGCCATCGCGGCGAGGGCGCCGTCGGCGTAGGCGTACTCCATCGTGAGCGACGCGCTCGACCCGCCCGCCTCGACGGGCACGTAGCGCAGCGACATGTAGTCGTTGAGCGCCGAGCGCCGCGTGGGCGTCGCGAAGGCCGACGTGCGCGCCACCTCCCAAGCGCGCGGCACGTCGAAGTCGCGCAGGCCGCGGAGGTACGTGTCGGCCACCATGAGCGCGCCGCAGTCGCCGAGCATGCCGCCCGTCTCGCCGGTGCCCAGCGGCCATCGCGGGAAGTACCCCGCCACGTCGGCCATCGCGAGGAGCGAGCGCACGAAGTCGCGCTGGTACTCGGGGTACACCGCGGTGAGCCACGGGTGCTCGGTGCGAAACGTGTCCCACAGCGAGAGGTCGCTGTAGTAGCGAAAGCCCTCGGCGCGATGGGGCATGCGGTCGATGCCGCGGTACGCGCCGTCGACGTCGGACACGAGCGTGGGCATGAGCAGCGTGTGGTACACGGCGCTGTAGAGCGTGCGCAGCGCGCGCTCGCCGCGGGCGGTGGCCTGCACGCGCCCGAGGAGCGACTCCCACAGGGCGGTGCCCTCGGCGCGCACGCGGTCGAAGTCGAGGTCGGCGGCCTCGGCGGCGAGGTTGGCGCGCGCGTGCTCCACGTCGGTGAGCGACAGGCCGATGGCCACCGTGACCACGCCGCTCTCGCGCGTGTCGACGGGCACGTAGGCGCCCACGTTGGCGCCAGCGCGCGCGCGCACGCTCGCGTCGAGGACCCCGTCGCTCCACGTGCCCGCCGCGGTGAGGGGCCGCGAGGCGCGCGCGACCCAGAACGCCTCGACGCCGCCCACGCGGTCGGAGTACGACCCTTCGAGGTGCACGCGCCCGCGGAGCTCGCCCATCGCGGGGTCGACCTCGACGCTGCCGTCGATGACGCGCACATCGGGCAGCACGTGGCCCACGTCGAACACCAGGTTGCCGTCGGCGCCGCGCGGAAACGTCACCCGGTAGAGCGCCACGTGATCCGTCGCGGTGACCTCGGTGACCACCTCGCTGCCGTCGAAGGCCACGCGGTAGTACGCGGGCTGCGCCGTCTCGCGCGCGTGCTGAAAGGGCTGCAGGCGGCCGCGCTGACGGGTCTTCGCGGCGTTCATCCCGACCACGGGCATGAAGCCCAGCGCGCCGTAGTCGACGATGCCCGTGCCGTGCATGTGAAGCTGGCTGAAGCCCGACACGTGCGTGTCGAAGTGGGCGTAGCCCGCGCAGTGCGCGTAGCTGATGGCGTCGCCCGTCGCGTTGGTGGTGTCGGGCCCCGGGCGCGCCAGGCCGAAGGGCCGCTGGGGCCCGGGAAACGCGCTCCCCGTGCCGTAGCCGTCGCCGCCGGTGCCCACCAGCGGGTCGGCGTAGCGCACGAGCGGGGCCGTCGCGCGCACGGGCTCGAGGGGCGGAGCGACGTCGTCCTTCGGGGCGTCGGCGCTCGCGTCGGCGCGCGCGTCGGGCGCGGCGTCGGGCGTGGCGACGGCGGGGCTCGCGGAGCACCCCGCGAGGCCCAGGAGCGCGAAGACCAGTGCGCGTGCGTGCGTCATCGGCGCGATGCTATCGCAGTCGCCGTCGCGCCGCGCAGCGTCGCCGCGAGGGTGCCCAGCGACGGGGCCATGGGCGAGCGCTTGCGCCACGCCAGCACGATGGTGCGATGCGGCGTCGGGGCCGCGAGCTTGCGGACGCGCAGGTCGCCGCCGCGCGTCTCGGCCGCCACCGCGATCTGCGGGAGCAGCGTGACGCCCGCGCCGCCGGCCACCATCTGCGCGAGCGTCGAGAGGCTGGTGGCGCGGAAGGGCGCCTCGCGCACCTGGCCGTTGCCGCAGAACGAGAGCGCCTGGTCGCGCAGGCAGTGGCCCTCGTCGAGCAGGAGCATCGTGCAGCCGCGGAGCTCGTCGAGGGTGATCGGCGAGGCTCGCTTCACCAGCGGGTGGCCGACGGGGGCCGCGAGCAGAAACGGGTCGCGCTGGAGCACCGCGTGGTCGAGCGCGCCGAGGTCGGCCTCGAGCGCGAGGATGGCCGCGTCGAGGGAGCCCGCCTCGAGGCTCGCCACGAGGACGTGCGTGCGCTCCTCGACCCACTGCACCGACAGCTTGGGGTGCGCCGCGCGGATGGCCGG
>CAISKJ010000732.1 GCA_903885885.1 uncultured delta proteobacterium | reverse complement strand
GCGCGCGAGGTCGGCGCGGGCGCGGCGCACGGGAGGGCGCTCGGCGTGAGCGTGCGTTGCGGCGAGCGCGGTCGAGAGCAGCGCGCAGAGGGCGAGCGCGGCCCCGCGCGCCCGCGAGGGGTGCGTGTGCATCGGCGTTTCCGTTCGTGGGTGTGGCGGGTGTGCGGCGCGGACGGCGCGCGTGTGCGCGCGACGATCGACGCGGCGTGCGTCGACGCGACACCCGATGTGCACTCCCTGTTGCGGCCGAGGTTGCAGCGCATTCAACGCGCGGCGCAACCTTGACGATGCGGCGTTGCATGCGCCACAACCCGAGGCCCCAATGACCACCGAGACCCATCCGCATACGAGCGACGGCATGAAGGTGCTGCTGCTCGAGAACATCCACTCATCGGCGCATGAGTTTCTCGAAGAGAACGGCTTCGAAGTCGAGTCGCTCACGGGCGCGCTCACCGAGGCCGAGCTCTGCGAGAAGGTGCGCGGCGTCCAGGTGCTTGGCATTCGCAGCAAGACGCTCGTGACCCCGCGCGTGATCGAGGCCGGCAAGAACCTGCTCGCCGTGGGGTGCTTCTGCATCGGCACCAACCAGGTCGATCTGCGCGCGGCCAAGCTCTCGGGCGTGCCGGTCTTCAACGCGCCGTTCAGCAACACGCGCAGCGTGGCCGAGATGATTCTCGCCGAGGTGGTGATGCTCGCGCGCCAGCTCGGCGACCGCTCCCGCGAGGTGCACGCGGGCCGCTGGCGCAAGGTCTCCGCGGGCTGCTTCGAAGTGCGCGGCAAGTCGCTGGGCATCGTGGGCTACGGCCACATCGGCTCGCAGGTGGGCGTGCTCGCCGAGGCCTTCGGCATGCGCGTGATCTTCTACGACATCGCCACGCGGCTCCCGATGGGCAACAACCGCCCCTGCGGCTCGCTCGCCGAGCTGCTCGCGCAGGCCGATTTCGTGACGCTGCACGTGCCCGCCACGACGCAGACCCACCGCATGATCGGGCCCGAAGAGATCGCGCGCATGAAGAAGGGCGCCTACCTGCTCAACGCGAGCCGCGGCACCGTCGTGCAGATTCCCGCCCTCGCGGCGGCGCTCAAGGGCGGCCGCCTCGCGGGCGCCGCCGTCGACGTGTACCCCGAGGAGCCCGAGACCAACTCCGACGGCTTCGAGAGCGAGCTGCGCGGCCTCTCGAACGTGATTCTCACGCCGCACATCGGCGGGTCGACGGTCGAGGCGCAGGCCGCCATCGGCCGCGAGGTGGCCATCAGCCTGGTGAAGTACATCGACGCCGGGTCGACCGCGGGCTCGGTGAACTTCCCCGAGGTGGAGCCCGCGCTCATCCCCGGCACCCACCGCGTGCTCAACGCGCACCGCAACGTGCCCGGCGTACTCCGCGACATCAACCGCATCGTGTCCGACATGGGCGCGAACATTCTCGGCCAGGTGCTCGCGACCGACTCGGACATCGGCTACCTCGTGATGGACATCGAGCGCGAGGTGAGCGAGGCGGTGAGCACCGCGATGGCCTCGCTGCCCACCAACCTCCGCACGCGGGTGCTGTACTGACCTAGGGCCTGTCCCCAAAGTCTCCCGTCGCGGACGAAACGATCCGCGTCGCCCCGCGGCGTTGCCGATCGAGTAGGCGCCCCGGTCACCCGGGGCGCCTCTCACAGAACCGTGCTTGTGCTGTTCACACACGGCTCTTCGGGGCCGACGGTTGCTACCCCGTCGGTCGGCCGGTCTACGACCTCGCCCTATCCCAGCGCCAGCGTG
>CAISKJ010000731.1 GCA_903885885.1 uncultured delta proteobacterium | reverse complement strand
GCGCGCGCGCAGGGCAGCGTAGAGGGCGCCCCCCATGCGGCCGGCGCCGACCACGATCACGACGCGCGGGGCGGCCATCACGCCCCCGCGTAGAGGCCGTGGTCGCGTGCGTAGGAGAGCACGGCGTGGGGCACCATGGCCGACACGTCGTCGCCGCGCGCGATCATCGCGCGCACCTCGCGCGAGGCCACCTCGGGGAGCACCGGGACGGGCGCGCGGTCGTGCGGAAACCCGATGCGCCCGAGCACCACCGGCGGGGCGAGGCGCTCGATCTCGTCCCAGCCGAACCACTTGTCTTTCTCGTGCAGAATGTCGGCGCCGATCACGAGGCGGAGGCGGCACCCGGGGTTGCGCGCGGTGAGCTCGCGCAGGGTGTAGAGCGTGCGCGAAGTGGCGCCCATCTCTTGCTCGATCGACGAGACCTCGACGCGCGCGAGGTCGCGAAACGCCGCCTCGCACATGGCCCTTCGATGCGCGAAGGGGGCGAGCGCCTTGCCGAAGGGGTGGTCGTACGCGGGCACCACGATGAGCCGGTCGACGGGCTCCGTCGCGAGCACGTAGGCGGCCGCGAGCACGTGGCCGACGTGGGGCGGGTTGAAGCTCCCGCCGAAGACGCCGAGCGTGAGCGGCGCGTGTGCGAGCGTCACGCGCGCACCTCGAGGTGTGGCGCGCCGCGCAGGGGCACCGAGGCCTCGCGCGCGACGCGGCCGCGGCCGTCGAGCACGGCCACGCGGAGCCGGTCGCCCACGCGCTCGACGAGTGCCATGTGACCGCCGCGCGAGACGTCGCCGGGCATCAACAACGCGCGCCCGCCGAGCACCTGGAGGTCGGGCCGCTGCGGGCTCCCTTGCACGACCACGAGGGCGTCGGCGAGGTCGTCGGGGTTGGGCCGCGCGCGGTCGTGCATCGCGAGCACGAGGCGGTCGTCGGCCATCTCGATGCGGCACCCCGACGAGGCCGTGAGATCGGTCACGTCGGAGAGCCGCGCGCGCAGCGCCTCGCGGGCCAGGAGCGCCTCGAGCGCCTCGGCGGGCGCGTCGGGCGCCAGGAGCGCCACCTCGTCGAGGAGGGCCTCGTCGTCGCGCGGCGCGCCGAGGCGCTCGGCCCAGCCCACCATCGCGCGGTCGAGGGAGTCGTCGGAGCCCAGGTGAAACACCCGGTCGACCTTCACCTCGAACAGCAGCCGCTCGCACAGCGCGCGGAGCCGCACGAGATCTCCGTGCGCAGGACCGACGAACCCGAGCTTCACAGCGGCCTCTCCCGGTTGTCTATCACCGCGCCGCTCCCCGATGCTCGCGAAAGCGCCCGCGCTCCTCGCGACGGCGCGCTCACCGTTGGCGGGCGGGCGGGCCTTGTGACAAGAGTCCTCCCCATGAAGCTGAGCCGCTTCGCCTTGTTCGCCGCGCTCGCGACCGCGGGCTGTGGCACCGCCGCCCCGCCCGCCGACGCAGCGCTCGACCGCACCGATGCGACGGCCCCGCGCGACGTGATCGTGCTCGACGCGAGCATGGGGTGCTCGGTGCTCGCGGCCTGCGTGGGGCGCTGCACCGACGCGACGTGCGTCCAGGCGTGCCGGGCCGTGGCGAGCCCCGCGGCAGTGGCAGCGCTGCAGGCCCAGGTCGACTGCGTGTTCGGGCGCGCCAGCGCCACGCCGCCCGTCACGGGCGCGTGCCCCACCGCGGGGGGCGGCGTGTGCGACCCCGCGCGCGCGGGCTTCTCGGCAGCCCGGTGTGAGGCCTGCATCGCGGCCGCGCAGCGCGTCGGTGGGGCCTGCGACGCCGCGGTCACGGCCTGCCAGCGAACGCGCTAAGCGACCCCAAAACCCCTGTTCAACCTGGAGCTCCAGTCCGAGGCGCGCGGGATGCGGCGTCGGGGGACTGGGGACAGCCGCGACAATTTTCCCCGCAAATTCGCGTGTTCTCTGTGATCACCGCGGCCCTACGGCAGAGCTGTGCTTCGAAAGTACACGCTCATCGTGAAATTCCTCCCCTAGACCTTCTTGTGCGCGGAGGTTTGTGGGGTGTAGGTTCGCGATTATCGATCAGCAACCGCTGTTTCAGGTGGGAGAGGCCTCGTCATGCGCGTCGATCTTTCAGCTCCGCTGCCGTTCACGGCGGTGAATCCCCTCGAGGTTGCGCAGCCGCAACGCTCGAACAATCAGCAGGTCAAGCCCTCGTCGGTGCAACCCGCCGAAGAGCCGCAGCACAAGGTCGTCGAGGCCTCGGTCTCGACGGGCGACACCCTCGAGAGCAACCAGGAGGCGAAGAAGCAACTCGAGGAGGTGCTCAAGCAGCTCAACTCGACGGTGCAGCGCCTCGAGCCGCACCTCGAGTTCTCCGTCGCTGAGGGCAGCAGCCAGATCATCGTGAAGCTCGTCGACAGCTCCAAGAACGAAGTGATCCGGCAGTATCCCTCCGAGGCCATCATCGAGCTCTCGAAGCGCCTCGACGACCTCCGCGGGCTCCTCGTCCGCGAGACGGCCTGAGCGCCCCACCGACCGCGTCTCCCCAAAGCTCTGGTTGACGAAGCGTCGCCGTGGTGTGCTTC
>CAISKJ010000730.1 GCA_903885885.1 uncultured delta proteobacterium | reverse complement strand
CGGCGACGCGGCCGCTCAGGTGGTGCGCGGGTGGACGCTCGCGACGCGCTTCCCCGACGCCGCCGAAGATGTGATGGCGGCCACTGCGGTGATGCTCACCGTCACCCACGGCTGCGTGCGCTCGGGCGGCGGCTTCGACCCCGTGTCCGCCTCGGCGCGCGAGCCCCGCGACGACACCCGCAGCGCGCTCTTCGTCCTGGCGCGCACCGTCGCGACGCGCATTCGCGCCCTGCCCGCGGGCCCGGCCTCGCGCGGCGACGCCTCGCACCACGACCTCTCGCGCGCCCTGCGCATGGTGCACGCAGCCCTGCGCCTGCTCCCGCTCTGCGACGGCGACGACGCCGTGCGCCTCTTGTCTCAGTGTACCGGCGTCGTCGAGCGCCTCCGCGGCCCCGCGGCCCCGCGCGCCACCACCAGCACCGGCGAGCTCACCTTCGAAGACGCCCTCGCGTCGCGCGACCTCGGCGCCGCGCGCTCCGCCGCACGCGGCCTCGACGCGGCCGGAGCGTTTCGACGCATCGCGCCCTTCGCCGCGAGCGCATCGGCCTCGCGGCCCTACCACATCGCCATTACGGTACAGACCGTCGAGGGCCTCCGCGAGCTCGCCGCCGACGACGCGGCCCACGCCGACGACTACTTCGACGCCGCGCTCTCGCTCACGGTGCCCTGGCGCCCCGAGCGTGACCTCGCGCGCATCATCGACGACCTCCGCGGGTCGTGACGTAATCTGTCACACGTCGCGGGCGACGCGCGCGCGTCGCCGCTCGGCCTCGACGACGGGCTGCATTACGCGTTGCGCCTCGAGGTCGTCGAGCACGATGAGCTCTTCGACACGATCGTTGGTGCCTGCCGCCTCGAGAAACCAACGGATCGCGTCGCCCGGCGACACGCGGTTGTGGTTGCGCCCCGGGAGTGACAGCACGAGGTTGCGCAACCGCAGTCCCTCGACCACTTCGAAGATGCGCGCGGTGACGGCGTTGAAGCGCGCGGCGTCGAAGCGCTCGCGGGCGCCGCTCCCGAAGAGGAGCAGCTTGTCGAAGGGCAGCCGCGGGCGCACGGGCACGAGCGTCACCTCGCCGAGCGCGCCCGTGACGCGCCCCCCGAGGAGGAGGCGCGAGAGCCGACCGCAGAGGCGCCAGTCGCAGAGCCCCGCGGCGCCGCGCAGGGGGCGCTCGTCTTCGAAGAACGGCAGCGCCACGGCCTCGTAGCGGAGGCCGTCGACGCGCGCGAGGTCGAGCGGCACGAAGCGAACGTCCATCGGGCGCTAGAGCTTGCCGTTCGACTTTGCGATGCGGTCGAGAATGCCGTTCACGAAGGCGTACGCGCCCTCGGCGCCGAACTCGCGCGCGAGCTCGACGGCCTCGTCGATGCTCACCTGCACGGGCACCTCGGCGCCGCCGTGGAGGATCTCCCACGCCGCGAGGCGCAGCACGTTGCGGTCGACGCGGGCCATGCGCTCGAGGCGCCAGTTGGGCGACGCCGCGCGGATCACGTCGTCGATGGCTGCGCGCGCCGCCACGACGCCACGCACGATGCTGTCGCCGTACCCGCGGCCCGCGGCGGGGCCCTCGAGGTTGTTCCAGTACGCGGTGAGCGCGTGCTCGCCGTCGTCGGTCGACGGTGCGGGCAGACAGTCGACGGCGTAGAGCACCTGCAGCGCGGCCTCGCGGGCCTGCCGCCGCGGCCCCGACTCAGGCGCGCTCGCCGGCGGTCGCGCAGAGCGACGGTCAGTGGCCATGGCGCTTGAGTGCCTTCTGCAGCGAGATCATCTCGATGACGCTCAGCGCGGCCTCCCAGCCCTTGTTGCCCGCCTTGGTGCCCGCGCGCTCGATGGCCTGCTCGATGTTCTCGGTGGTGATCACCCCGAGCGCGACGGGCACGCCCGACTCCATTGACACCATCGCGAGGCCTTTGGTGACCTCGCCCGCCACGTAGTCGAAGTGCGGAGTGCCGCCGCGGATGACCGCCCCCACCGCCACGATGGCGTCGTAGCGTCCGCTCTGCGCGAGCGTGCGGCACACCATGGGGAGCTCCCACGCGCCGGGCGCCCGCACGATGGTGACCTCGGCCGCGCCGTGGCGGCGGAGGCAATCGATCGCGCCCTCGACGAGACGGTCGACGATAAAGTGGTTGAAGCGGCTCGCGAGGACTGCAACACGCGCCCCGGTCGCCACCAGGTCGCCCTCGATCACGGTCGTACGAAGACCCTCGTCGCTCATGGCGCGGGCTTGTAGTCCCCGCGCCACAGAAAGGCAACGGCTACGACTGTGCTGCGCCCCGAGAGGCCGTCGCGCCCGACACGTCGACCATGTCGACGACCTCAAGGCCGTAGCCCGCGAGGCCCACCAGGCGCCGCGGGTTGCTCGTGACGAGGCGGATCTTGCGGAGGCCGAGCTCCATGAGAATCTGCGCGCCCAGGCCGTGCTCGCGCTGGGCGGGCGAGCCCTGCGACACGAGGTCGTGCGGCTGCTGACGCGCCTCGCCCGCGAGCGCGCGAAGGTCGTCGAGGAGATCGGTCTGCGCGGGGGGAAAGTACACGACCACGCCTCGCCCTTCGTGCTCCATCCGCCGCATGGCTTCGAAGAGGTACGCGCCGCCGCCGACGGCGGGACGCCCGTCGAGGTTGGTCGCGGGGGCGAAGAGGTCGGCGAACACGGAGCCCGGGTGCATGCGCACGAGGGTCGGCGCCTCGGGGTCGGCCTCGCCCGCGACGAGCGCGAGAAACTGCCGGTGCGACGCGTTGGTCGACTCGTACACGTGGGCCTTCCACGTCGACGAGAAGCCCGCGGGGGTGAACGACGCGCTCGACACCCGGCGCACGAGGCGGTCGGTCTTGAGGCGGTAGTGAATGAGGTCTTCGATGGTCACGATGGGCGTGTCGTGCTCCGCCGCGAAGCGCTCGAGGTCGGGCATGCGGGCCATCGTGCCGTCGTCGTTCATGATCTCGCAGATCACGCCCGCGGGCGTGAGACCTGCGAGGCGCGCGAGGTCGACGGAGCCCTCGGTCTGGCCCGTGCGCTGGAGCACGCCGCCGGGCCGCGCACGCAGCGGAAAGATGTGCCCGGGAGACACCAGATCGTCGGGCTTCGTGTCGGGCGCGACGGCGACACGCACGGTGTGGGCACGGTCGGCGGCGGAGATCCCCGTGGTCACGCCCTCGCGCGCCTCGATGCTCACGGTGAAGGCCGTCCCGAGCGAGGCGCGGTTCTTCTCCACCATCATGGGCAGGCGAAGCTGGTCGATGGTCTCTTCCGTGAGCGCGAGGCAGATGAGCCCGCGCGCGTGCTTCGCCATGAAATTGATGGCCTCGGGCGTCACCTTCTCCGCCGCCAGCACGAGGTCTCCCTCGTTCTCACGGTCCTCGTCGTCGGTGAGAATCACCATGCGTCCCGCGCGGATCGCATCGATCGCGCGCCGTGCCCGTTCCTCGGGCGTTCCTTCGAGCGGCATTGCCAGCGTCCCTTCAGCCTTCGTTCACGAATCCGTGGCGCGCGAGGAGGTCCAGGGTCACCCCGCCACCCCCGCCCTCATAGGCCGCGCGCCCTTCCATCAGCCGCGCGACATAGCGCGCGATCACATCGACCTCGAGGTTCACCGACGCCCCGGCGCCGCGCGCGCCGAGCACGGTCGCGTCGCGAGTAAACGGCACGAGCATCACCTCGAAGCCCTTCGCGCTTACGGCGTTCACCGTGAGGCTCACGCCATCGATGGCGATCGAACCCTTCTCGGCCACGTAGCGCAGCACCTCGGGCGGCGCTTCAAACGCCACCCGCTCTGCCGTCCCCACCTCTTCGCGCCGCGCCACGCGCCCGACACCGTCGACGTGCCCCGCCACGATGTGACCCCCGAGGCGGTCGCCCACTGCGAGGGCGCGCTCGAGGTTCACCTTCGCACCTACATCGATGGAGCCCAGCGTTGTGCGCGACAAGGTCTCGGCGCTCGCGCTCGCCGTGAACGCCCCCGACAGAATGGTCGCGACCGTGAGGCACACGCCGTTGACCGCGATGCTCTCGCCGAGCTCGAGCGCGGGGTACGCGCACTCGACCGTGAGCGTCGCCGACGGACCGGCCTCGACGCGCGAACGCAAACGGCCGACGGCCGTGATGATGCCCGTGAACACTAGAGCTCTCCCTCGATGCGAAGGTCGTCGCCAATGCGCTCAACGCGCACGTCGCGAAGCCTGTGAGCCTCGGCGATCGTCGCGACGCCACTGCCCCCGAACGCGGTCGGCGCGTCGGCACCGCCGAAGATCATCGGCGCAACGTAGCTCACCACGCGCTCGCCGAGCCCACGGTCGAGAAACGCGCCAT
>CAISKJ010000729.1 GCA_903885885.1 uncultured delta proteobacterium | reverse complement strand
GGCCGCGTCGCCGAGCACCACGAGCGCCCGCGCGCATCGCACGCCGCCCTGCGCGAGGCACGCCCGCGCGCGCGTCACGGCCTCGTCGTCGCGCCCCTGCGAAGCCGCCACGGCGGCGCGCCAGTACGACACGTCTTCGGGCGGGGCGCCGTCGCGCGCGGCGCGGTCGAGCTCGGCGCTCGCCGTCGCGTCGCCGGCCTCGAGGAGCGCCTCCACCATCCACAGTCGCGTCTCGGCGCGCGGGTCGCTCTCGAGGGCCGCGAGCAGGTCGGTGCCCGCGCCCGCGGGGTCGCCCTGCACGATCCTCGCGATGCCGCGCGACTCCCACGCGAGCGGGGCGCGGTGCGAGAGCGCGAGGGCGCGGGTGTAGAGCGCGGTGGCCTCGCCGTCGTCGCCGCGGTCGAGGGCGAGGTCGGCGCGCGCGAGGGTGCGCGAGAGGGCGTCGTCGTCGGTGTCGCCGCGGGCGGCGCGCGCGTCGAGGTCGTCGAGGGCGGCGCGGGCCTCGTCGAGGCGCTGCATGCGCCGCAGGGCCGCGGCCGTGTTGGCGCGGTAGAAGCTCGCGCAGGGGTCGAGCGCGCTCGCGGCGCGGTAGTCGTCGAGGGCGCCCGCGAGGTCGTACCAGCGCTCGCGCTCGACGCCGCGGTTGTTGCGCAGGTCAGGGTCGTCGGGGGCCAGCGCGATGGCCGCGTCGAGCCACGCGCGGCGCGCGGGGAGCGCGTCCATGATGCCCACCACCGAGACCACCTGGGCGGCCATTTCGCGCGCGTCGAGGGAGCGCCCGAAGAGGCGCGTCGAGGCGCACGCGCGGGGCTCGCGGTCGGGCAGCGGGGCGGCGCCCTCGCGCGTCGCGTCGACGTCGCGCGGGCCGCCGGGCCCGAGGTAGCGCACGTAGATGTGCTGCCGCGCGAGCACGCCCGCGAGGGGGATGTCGAGGCGCCGCCCGAGCGCGAGGTACAAGAGCGTGAGGCCTTCGCAGTAGCCCTCGCGCGTGCGCACCACGCGGTCGATGAGGTCGAGGTCGGCGTCGTTGTAGAGCTCGTTGGGGTCGCCCACCGCGCGGAAGCGCCACACGGTGAACAGGTGCCGCGTGAGGGCGTGGAGCCGGCACAGGCCCGCGCAGCGCGGCGGCATCGCGCGGCGCACCGCGTCGGCCATCGCGTCGAGCTCGCGCAGGGTGGCGGCCACGTCGACGGTGGGGTCTTGCGCCTTCGCGACGAGGAGGCTCACCTCGGCCACGTCGATGCGCTCCGCGGGCTGCGCCACGATCTCTTGAATGCGCTTCCAAGAAGGGTGATCGTCGATGCGCGCGTCGCCGGGTCGCGCCGTCGGGCACACGGGCGCCGGGTCGCACGCGGGGGCCGGCGCGGCGTCGCGACGCGGTGTGACGAGGGTCCCAGGTGGTTGTGCGACGGGTGCGCTCGCGGGCTCGCACCCGAGGGCGAGCACCATCGCGATCGCAGCGCGCAGCGAGCGGAGCACCGGCACCCTCCCCTATGGCTCGACGACGTGACCGATCGCGAGCACGGTCGCCCGCGACGCGTCGCGCAGCACGAAGACGAAGGGGCGATCGACGGCGTGCACGGGGGTGCCTCCCTCGGGCGCGCGCTCGGTGGCCGCGTCGAGTTCGAAGCGCGCGCGGTGAAAGAGCTCGGACGCCCATCCGCCGTGGCGCCCGGGGCGCGCGAGGTCGCAGCGGTCGGGGTCGAAGAGCGCGTCGAGGCCCGCGGCGATGAGCGCGCTGCGGAGCCCCTCGGGCGCCGCGTGCGCGATGTGGAGCGACGGGAGGTTGACGGCGCCAGCGTCGGGCTGCAGCGCCGCGGCGGCGGCGTCGTAGGCCGCGCGCGCGTGCGACGCTTCGAACGCGGCGAGGCGCGCTCCCTCGTCGGGGAGCATCACGTCGAGCGTGTACCGCGCGTCGCGCGAAGGGACGCGCAGCAGCGTGAAGCCGTCGCCCCGCGCCGAGCGCACGCCGCCGCGGCAGAGGGCCGCGCGCGCGTCGGAGGGCGTCACGCCGCCGACGCGAAAGCGCACCGACGAGACGTCACCCTCGCAGACGAAGCGTACGCGCGCGCCAGAGGCCGCGATGACGGGCGCGTCGGCCACGACCGCGTGCTCGGGCACCGTGGCCGCGATGGCTCCGCGCGTGCGGGCGGCGATGAACCCGTCGATGCGGCGCCGCGCGCCCTCGGGGCCGCCGGTGTCGACCACGCCGATGGGGGCGCCGTACACGGCGCGCAGCCGCGCGTTCACCGCGTCGTCGAAGCGCACGCCCTGGCTCACGAAGATGCGCTGCGCGGCGAGCGCGCCCGACGCGTCGGCGAGCGGCGACTGCCAGTCGCGCAGGAGCGTGCCCGCGGCGTCGTGGAGGCGGGCGGCGTCGAGGCCCGGCGCGAGCGTCGCGCGCACCTGCTCGGCGGCGGCGCCGCGGTCGAGCGAGGCGGTCATCGCGAGGGTGACGGCCACCGCGGCGGGAGACACCACGCGGTTGCCGGCGAGGGTGCGCTGCGTGGCGAAGAGGCTCCACGCGAAGGCGTCGATCCCTTGCGAGAGCGCGCGGACGTCGGACGCGGGCGCGACGGGCCGCGGGGGCGCGACGGCGGGCGCCTCTTCTTCGGCGACGAAGGGGACGTCGACAACGGCGGGCGACGGGCGCGACGGCGCCGCGCGCGGGCTTTTGCACCCGAGGAGGAGCACCGCGATGATCGCCTCACGCCGCACGACGACGAGACCTCTACCGCGGGTTGGCGCAGCAGCGAAACCCGGTGCTGTAATCACGGTACGAGAAGTTGTGCGCGGTGGTGGTGTAGAGGCACCCGCGGCCGTTGATCTCGGCGTCGACGTAGAAGCCGCCCTTGAAGGTGCCCGCGGCGTCGTCGATCCACTCGTGCATGTTGCCCACCATGTCGTAGGCGCCGACGGGCGACACACAGTCCCAGAACATGCCCGTGGGGGCGACGGTGTTCGCCTGCATGTTGATGCCGGGGTTGTTCATGTTGGTCGAGGTGAAGACGCCCATCGCGGTGCCGAAGAACTCGATCACCGGGTGGGGCGTGCGCCCCTCGTTGCAGCGGCGCGCCACGTAGGTGTTTCCGTACGGATAGGTGCGGAGCGCGGGGCCGCGGCAGGCGGCCATCCACTCGCTGAGCGCGCAGAGGCGCTTGCCCGCGTTGACGCACGCGGTCTGCGCCTGCGTACCGGCGATGTAGCCCTGCGGCACGACGCCGCCGCGCGACACGGCCCGCACGCGCCGCGTTCCGGGGTTGTAGTAGGGCGACCAGGGGGTGACGCCGCCGTCCATGCCGATCTCTTCGAGCGCGGCCTCCCAGCGATCGACGCACACCCGCCCCTCGACGAGCACCATCTCGGGAGGACACACCGTGCCGCCATCCATGCGGGGCGCATCGAGGCCCGCATCACGAACGTCGAGGGAAGCGTCGCGAGCGTCGAGGGAAGCGTCGCGAGCGTCGAGCGCCGCGTCGCGAGCGTCGAGGGAAGCGTCGCGAACGTCGAGCGCGACGTCAGCACGCGCATCGAGCACGTCGGCCGCGTCGTCGACGACGTCGGCGGTGTCTTCTGTGACGTCGGCGGTGTCTTCTGTGACGTCGGCAGCGTCTTCAACGACGTCGTCGCGACGCTGCGGCGCGTCGTCGGTGGCTTCGTCTTGTGCGCTCGCGTCGTCGGGGTCGACCTCGGCGGGCGCCCCGCAGCCTGCCAGCGCGGCCGCGGCGGCGATGGCGAGCGCGAGGCGCCGACGGGTCACTGCGCGAAGCCCTTGAGAAAGCCCTCGATCTCTTCGTCGAGGGTGGCCTTCACCGACTCGACGGCCGCCCCGCGCAGGCGTCGCTTGGTCGTCTCGTAGGCCGCCTGCGGAAGCGCCGCGAGCCCCTCGGCCCGCGCGAGCGCCGACGGGAGCAGGGCCTCGGGCGCGTGCACCGACTCGACGATGCCCCGCGCGAGCGCCTTGTCGGGCGTGTACACGGTGCCGTGCACGATCGATTCGAGGTGCCACTGCGTCGGAATCGCGGCCCGCGCCACCTCGACGCCGAAGGACGGGACGGGCAGCCCGATGGTGACCTCGTTGAGCCCGAAGCGCAGCTTCGCGTCGGCCGCGAGGCGCACGTCGCACGCCAGCGCGAGGAGCGCGCCGCCGCCGAGCGCGTGGCCCGTCACCGCGGCCACGACGGGCGTGCCGAGCAGGAAGACTTCGAGCAGCAATCGCCCGAGGTCTTTGACCATCTCGACGCGCTCGGCGTGCGAAATCGTCCGGATGAGCTTCACGTCGAGGCCGCCCGAGAAGAAGCCCGCGCGGCCGTTCAGCACGATGGCCCCGGTGCC
>CAISKJ010000728.1 GCA_903885885.1 uncultured delta proteobacterium | reverse complement strand
CCCCCCCCCCTTCCCCGGGCAGACGCTGTCGACCAACGCGCGGCGCGACTGCTTCGCCCCCGACTTTCGCGCGACGCGGCTCACCCTGCGCGGCACCCTCGTGGAGCTGTGCGGCGTCTCCCTCGGCGCGCCCAAGTGCTTCGAGGTCGACCCCATCGCCAACCGCGTCGAAGAGGTGCGCGTGCCCGACGCGCCCGCCGTCGTCACGGGCGACCCGACCTTCGTGGGGGCGTTTCAGCGCACCGAGCTGGCGAGCCGCGGGTGGCGCGCCTCGACGCGCGGAGGCTCGCTCAACGTCACGGGCCCCGCGGGCAATCACCGCACGGTCACCGCGCTGGGCTTCGGCTTTCACTCGTACGAAAACACCGCGCTCCTCCCGTGGACCGAGGGGTGGTACGCCGTGATGGTGGGCTGGCGCGGCGACGACCTGGGGGCCACGGCCATCATCGATCCGTTCACCCTCCGCATGATCAGCCACGCGGCCATTCTGCCCTGCGGCCGCGACTCCTAAAACCTCTCCGTCGAAGCGTGTAAGCGCCCCGCGCGAAGGGCGTTCTCCGGCCACCCGCAACCGCTGGAGATCGCCATGAAGTCCATCGCCCCCGTCGCGCTCCTCGCCCTCTCGTCGCTCGCCGCCTGCGCGAGCGGCGGCGGCCCCTACGCGCGCCCGCTCTACGTCACGCAGACGACCTCGTCCGTCGCGCCCTACGCCCACGGCGCCCCCGCGGGCGAGGCCTCGCCCGTCCGCGCGGCGCCGCCTGCGACCTTCGGCGGCGCGGTGCTCACGAGCGAGTCGACCACGGCGCGCTCCGTCGAGTACGACGCCCCCGCGCGCCCCGACGCGGCCCCCGTCGACGTGGCCCCCGAGGCGCGCCCCGGCCTCGCCACCGAGTGGGGCGAGACGCGCTACTCGTCGATGTCGTACGCGCCCTTCGTACGCGGCGCCGCGACCCCCATCGACGTCGCGACGATTCACTACAACGACGCCCAGCTCGCGGCGATGCAGGCGATGCAGCACGGCGGCAGGCCTACGCGGTGGGTGGGCGTTCGCCACGACGGGGTGCGCGTGTCGCTGCGCGACGACGGCGGCGAGGCGCTGCCGGGCTACTACGCCGGCGACACGGTGTACGTGCTCGGCAACGCCGGGCAGCACTACACCATCGTGATCGAGAACACGACGCCCGCGCGCTTCGAGACGGTGGTCTCCGTCGACGGCCTCGACGTGATCAACGGGCGCCCGGCGAGCATGGGGCAGCGCGGGTACATTCTGCAGCCCTACGGCCGCGTCGAGGTCGAGGGCTTTCGCCAGAGCCGCGACACCGTCGCGTCGTTTCGCTTCGGCAGCGTGGGCGACTCGTACGCGGCGCAGCAGGGCGACGCGCGCAACGTCGGCGTGATCGGCGTGGCCCTCTTCGCCGAGCGCGGCGCGGTGGTCGACCTCGAGCAAAACGAGGTCGAGCTGCGCGAGCGCGCGAACCCCTTCCCCAACGGCTTCGCGCCGCCGCCCCCGCGGCGCGCGTACTACTGACCGCCGGCTACGAGAGCACCAGCCGCACCAGCACCGCCAGACCCACCACCACCGCCACCAGCCCCACCGCCAGCGCGAGCGTGTTGCGCGGCACCACCTCGACGGGCACCTCGACGCTCGGCTCGGCGTCGGGGAGCGTCTGCGCCTCGGCGCGCCGCTGGCGCTCCGTGATCGCCCGCGGCGCCATCAACGGCTGAGACGTTATGACCAGTAGTGGCGATGACAATGTACCGGGCGGTGATGACAACGTACCGGGCGGCGATGACAACGTACCGGGCGGCGATGACAGCGTGCCCGGCGGGAACGACAGCGTGCCCGGCGGAAACGACTGCGTGCCTGGCGGCCACGAGGCCGACGAGCGCGGCCCGGGCGAGGTGCGCGGCTTGCGGGGAACGCGCGAGGGGCGCGCGCGAGCCTCGGCGTCGGTGCGCGGCGGAGGCTCCTCGCCGAGCGCGTCCCACACGGAGGTAGCGTAGAACTCGCGCGCGTAGTGGAGCGCGGTGTCGTCGGTCGCGAAGGGGAGAATGGCCTGCGCGAAGTCGTTGACGGTTGCGAAGCGCTCGTCGGGCCGCTTGCGCATCGCGCGGGCGATGGCCTTCGCCACGTCGTCGGGCACCTCGACGCCGCGCTCGCGGAGGCCCTCGGCCTCGCGCTGCAGCACGTTCTTGAGCGTCTCGGAGAGGTTGCGCCCCTCGAAGGGCTTCACCCCCGTGAGCATGTAGTACAGCAGCACGCCGAGGGCCCACTGGTCGCTCCGCGGGTCGACGCCGAGGGGCGTGAGCATCTGCTCCGGCGACATAAAATTGGGCGTGCCGATCGCCGTGTCTTTGCCCGTGAGGCGAATGCCCGGGTCGGCCATCTTCGCGAAGCCGAAGTCGAGGATCTTGGGCTGGATCACCCCCTCGTCGGTGTAGGTCACGAAGATGTTGTCGGGCTTGAGGTCGCGGTGCACGATGCCCTGCGCGTGCACCGTGCGCATCGCCGCCATGAGGGGCACGATGATCTCGAGGGCGCGCTTGAGCGGCAGCTTGCCCTCGCTCGCCACGAGGTCGCCCAGGGGCTCGCCCGAGAGGAGCTCCATCGCGAGGAAGGGGTTGCCCTGGTGCTCGCCCACCTCGACGGCGGCCACGATGTTGGGGTGACGCAAAAGGGCTACGGCGCGGGCCTCGCGCATGAAGCGCACGACGATCTGCACGTTGTCTTGCAGTTCGAAGCGCACCACCTTGAGCGCGACGCGGGCCTTCGTACCCTGGTTGACGGCCTCGTACACCTCGCCGAAGCCGCCGACGCCGAGGCGCCGCACGATCTCGTACCCTGCGTACACCGTGCCCGGCGCGAGCCAGACTTCGTCACCTTCCGACGTCACCGAAGCGCGAACCTCCGAGGGGAATAAGATCCTATCTACCAAAGCGCCGCACTACGCAAACTCTCACGGGCGCGTGACCTGCAACGAGTAGCTCCCCGACTGGCCGCTGTAGCCGTCGATGACGAGCGTGTGGAGCCCTGCGCCCGCGCTCACCGATCCGCTCGCCGTCGATTGGAGTGCGCCGCACGCGTCGTCGTTGCACACGTCGCCCACGCCGTCGCCGTTGCGAAAGTAGAGCACCGTGTCCCACGTCGCGCGCGAGCACGTGGTGGCCGACACCGCGCCCGCGGCCGTGTCGGGGCAGCTCTTCCACCAGTAGGTGTTCTCGGGGCCGGTGCCCGTGGTGCACGGCGCCGACAGCGCGCCCGTGCCCGCGGTCGCCCCCGAGTAGGTCGTCGTGCCCGCGGCGACGGTCGTGAGCGACCCGTTGCCCACGGCGACGTGCTGCAGCCGAATCTGCGCGGCGCCCATCGCGCCGCCGTAGCCCGCGAAGACCAGGTAGTACGTGCCCGGATCGAAGAGCCCCACCACCTGCGACTGGAGCCCGCCGCCGGTGCAGCCCGCGCTGCCCATGTCGTCGTTGCACAGGTACGTGCCCGCCACGGGCGACCCCGAGAGACCCGCGCCGCAGCTCGACGCGAAATAGAGAATCGTGTCGAAGGTGGTGCCCACCGTGTCGGCGTACACGAGCTCGCGCTGCGAGAGCGTGAAGCGGTACCACAGGTCGGCGCCGCCGGAGCCGCAGGGCGGCGTGAGGTCGGTGTTGGCGCCCGTGTTGCTCAGCGCGATGGTCTGCGTCGAGGCCCCGAGCGAGAGGGTCTGCGCGCCCGCGCACGTGTCGTTGGACGGGGCGAGCGCGCGGCACGCGCCGCCCGAGCAGGCTTGCCCGGCGGCGCAGACGTTGCCGCAGGCGCCGCAGTTGCGGCCGTCGGTGGCGAGGTTGACGCACGAGCCCGCGCAGTACGTGGTGCCCGGCGAGCACACGGTGGAGCACGCGCCCCCCGAGCACGCCGTGCCCGGCGCGCAGCTCACGCCGCAGCGTCCGCAGTTGAAGTTGTTGCTCGCGATGTTGACCTCGCAGCCGTCGGGGGCGACGCCGTTGCAGTCGGCGAAGCCGCCCGCGCAGGCGCTCACCGCGCAGGCTCCGCCCGCGCAGGCCGCGCCCGCGTTGGGGAGGCTGCAGGCGCGCCCGCAGCCGCCGCAGTTGGCGAGGTCGGCGTTGGTGTTCACCTCGCAGCCGTCGGCGTCGGCGCCGTTGCAGTTGGCGTAGCCCGGGTTGCAGGCGGCGACGCGGCAGGCGCCCTCGAGGCACTCGACCGACGCGTTGGAGGCGCGGCAGGTGTTGCCGCACGCGCCGCAGTGGGTGACCGACGCGCGCAGGCTCGTCTCACAGCCCGTCGCGGCGCTCCCGTCGCAGTCGCCGAAGGTTCGGTCGCTGGTGAGCCCGCAGGCCCCGCCCGCGCACGCCGGCGTCGCGTTGGAGCCGCCGGGGCACGCGCGCCCGCAGGCGCCGCAGTTCGAGGGGTCGCCGTTGAGCGCGGCGCAGCGGTCGGTGCAGAAGGTGGTGCCGCCGCTGCACACGCTGTTGCACGCGCCCATGGAGCACGCGGTGCCCGCGGGGCAGCGGTTGCCGCAGCGCCCGCAGTTGGCGCTGTCGGCCGCGGTGGGCGTCTCGCAGCCGTTGGCGGCGTTGCCGTCGCAGTTGTCGAAGCCCGCCACGCAGGTCGCGAGGCCGCAGCGCCCCGCCGCGCAGGTGGGGTTGCCGTTGGCGTAGCGGCACGCCACGCCGCACGCGCCGCAGTTGCCCTCGGACGTGGTGAGCGAGGTCTCGCAGCCGTTGGCGGCGTTGCCGTCGCAGTCGCCGAAGCCCGCGGCGCACGCGAGCCCGCAGGCGCCCATCGCGCAGCGCGCCGTCGCGTTGGCGCCGCCGGGGCACGCGTTGCCGCACGCGCCGCAGTTGCGCGCGTCGTCGGCGGTCGTGGCCTCGCAGCCGTTGGCGGCGTTGCCGTCGCAGTCGCCGAAGCCCGCGGCGCACTCGTTGACGCAGCGGCTCATCATGCAGCGCGCCGTCGCGTTGGGCCCCGAGGCGCACGCGCGCCCGCAGGCGCCGCAGTGCATCGCGTCGGACGCGAGCGCGGCCTCGCAGCCGTTGGCCGCGGCGCGGTCGCAGTCGCCGTAGCCCGTGTCGCAGGTGCCCACCGCGCAGACCCCGCCCGTGCAAGCCGCCGAGCCGTTCGCCGCGCTGCACGCGTTGCCGCAGCGGCCGCAGTTGGCGCTGTCGTTGGTGACCGCGAGGCACGCGCCCGCACAGCACGCCGCGCCGTCGGCGCAGGCGTTGCCGCACGCGCCGCAGCTCGCCGCGCTCGATTGGAGGTCGGCGCACTGCCCCGCGCAGCAGGTCTGGCCCACGCCGCACGCGTGCGTGTCGCTGCAGCCGGGAACGCACGCGCCCGTGCGGCACAGGGTGCCGAGCGCGCAGTCGCCGTCGGCGGTGCAGCCCACGCAGCGGCGGGTGGTGACGTCACAGCGGGTCACGCCGCCGGAGGCGCAGTCGGCGTCGGAGCTGCACCCCGCGACGCAGGTGTTGGTCGCGGGCTCGCAGAGCTGACCGGGCGGGCACATGTCCTGCGCGGGGGTGCACTGCGCGCACACGCCGGTGACCGTGTCGCACACGGGGCCGAGCGCCGACATCGCGCAGTCTTTGTTGCTCGCGCAGCGCGTCGTGGCGGGGCCATCGTTGGCGCCGTCGCCCTTGCCCGCGGTGTCTTCTGGGAGGGTGCCGTCGGCGTTGACGGTCGCGTCGAGGAGGTCGATCTGGCTCCCCGGTGAGCCCTGCGCGCAGCCGAACAGCGCGGCGATGGAGAGCGCGAGCGCGCCGAGTCGCAAGGCCGGAGCACGAAGCACGAAGCACGTCGTCATAAGACCGCACACCTTACGCGCCGACGCCGCAACGTGGCCGCGCGCGCCGCGACGATACCATCGCGCGCTCCGATCTCCCGCGGGCCAAGCGACGCGCCTCGCGGAGCGGTGGGTCATCGCGTGCGTCGTCAGCGCCGCCTTCGCCCACGGCGCTTTCCGATGGCGTCGCGGCGAGCTTCGCGCGATGGCGTGAGAGAACAGTTGCAATCTCAGGCAGATGGAGTAATGAAGCGCCCTCCGTTTGCGAGAGCATTCTCGCTGGGTGCAGCGTCATCGCTGTCCCCATCGTCTAGAGGCCCAGGACCGCGGCTTTTCACGTCGCTAACGAGGGTTCGAATCCCTCTGGGGACGCCATCGGTTTGACCTTTCCCGGTCGAATCGTCCCGGTGAGATCCTCGCAACAGGAAACGGGAACGCGGGCACCGCCGGTGAGCTTTACCGGCGGT
>CAISKJ010000727.1 GCA_903885885.1 uncultured delta proteobacterium | reverse complement strand
CGCGTGCTCCACGCAGGGCGTCGCGGGCGAGGTCGAGTGCCGCTTCGCCACCGAGCTGGGCGGCCAGCCCTACCCGTATCGCTGCGCGACGCGCGAGGTCGCCGGGGCGGCGCAGGCCGACGAGATCTGCAACGATTTTCGCGGCGGCAGCCGCGTGATGCGCCCGTGCGCCGCGGGGCTCGACTGCGTGGCGCGCAACACCGACGCGGGCTACTACGCCGTGTGTTCGGGCCCGTCGGCGCTCGGCGAGCCGTGTGTGTCGCGGTGCCAGGGCGGCGCGGTGTGCGAGTTCGACAACACCGTGTTCGCGCAGCGGTGCCTGCCCTTCGTGGTGCGCGAGCGCGAGGGCGAGACCTGCGTGCAGGGCAACAACGGCGGCGAGGTGTGCAACGTGCTCCTCGGCCTCGACTGCGTCGCGGGACGCTGCCGCCGCGTGGGCACCGGCGCCGAAAACTCGCCGTGCTTCACCGGCCGCTTCGGCGTCGAGAGCTGCGCCACGGGACTCGTCTGCAGCCCCGCGACGCAGACGTGCCGCCCGCGCAAGGCCGAGGGCGACGCCTGCGCGAGCAGCGAAGAGTGCGGGGTCGGCATCTGCCTCATCGACGCGACGGGCGCGCGACGCTGCCGCCTCACGCCGGGCTGCCCCCCGGCCTGACGCACCTGCGGCCTACCGTCGAAGTTACCGCACCGTAGCTCCGTGGATCACGCGCTCGGCGGCGCCCGCACGGCGCCATCGGCGCGCGCGCTCGGCGGTGACGATGGAGCACAGCTCGTCGGAGGCCGTGTCGAGGTCGTCGTTGATCACCACGTAGTCGAAGAGGCCGTAGTGCGTGAGCTCGCCGCGGGCGTTGTGCATGCGCCGCGCGATGGTCTCGTCGCTGTCGGTGCCGCGGCCGCGCAGACGGCCTTCGAGCACCTCCATCGAGGGCGGGAGCACGAACACGCCCACCGCGTCGGGCACGCGGGCCTTGAGCTGCCGCGCGCCCTGCGTGTCGATGACGAAGACCATGCCGCGCAGGCGATCGCGGGCGGCCTCCATCTTCTCGAGCGAGGTGCCGTAGCGGTGGCCGTGCACCTCGGCCCACTCGGCGAAGGCGCCGCGGGCCACCATGGTGGAGAAGTCGGTGGCCGTCACGAAGTGGTAGTCGTGGCCGTCGACCTCGCCCATGCGCGGCGCGCGTGTGGTCACCGACACGCTCTGCGCCATGTCGCCGAAGCGCGCGAGGAGCCGCCGCACCAGCGTGGTTTTGCCTGCCCCCGACGGGGACGTAACGATCAGCGGAAGAAAGTCGTCGTGCGCGTTCACCGGGGCGTCGACCTCACGTGCGTCACTCGATGTTCTGCGCCTGCTCGCGCATGCGCTCGATCTCAGATTTGAGCTCTACCACCGCGAGCGTGACCTCGGCCTCGGTCGCCTTGGCGCCGATGGTGTTCACCTCGCGAGCCATCTCTTGCAGAAGAAAATCGAGGCGGCGCCCGACGGGCTCGGCGGCCTCGACGAGGCGCCCGAGCTGCGCGCGGTGGCAGGCCACGCGGGTGAGCTCCTCGCTCACGTCGGCCTGATCGACCACGAGGGCGAGCTCCTGCTCGAGGCGCGCGCCGTCGACCTGCGCGCCGTCGAGGAGCCGCGCGAGGCGCTCGCGAAAGCGCGCCCGGTGGCGACCGGCCATGCCCTCGGCGCGGGCCGTCACGGCGGCGATGAGCGCGCCCACGGCGGCGAGGCGCTTCGCGAGGTCGGCCGCGAGGTGGGCGCCCTCGACGAGGCGCGCGCGGTTGAGGTCGTCGAGCGCGCGGTCGACGGCCTCGCGCAGCGGGGCGCGGGCGGCCTCGGGGTCGCGGTCGGTGGCCTGCACGAAGAGATCGGGCACGTTGGCGAGGAGCGACAGCGGAACGGGCCCCGCGAGGCCCAGCGCGTCGGCCACCGACTGAAACTCGCGCAGCACGGCGATGGCCCGCGCGCGGTCGAGGGTGACGGGCGCGCTCTCGGCGCCCTCACAGTGCGCGACGACGTCGATGCGACCCCGCGAGAGGCGCTGCCGCACGAGCTGCTCGACGAACACCTGATGGTCGACCATCTCGCGCGGGAGCTTGACCCGCACCTCGAGGAAGCGGTGATTCACCGAGCGCGCCTCGACGACGAGGCGCCCCTTCGAGGAAGGCGCCTCGCCTGCGCCGAAGCCGGTCATGCTGCGCACGGTGGAGTCTCGCGAGGGGAGTTACGCGCCGAGCGAGCGGTAGTACGCGATGGTCTTCGCGAGACCCGCGGCGAGGTCGTAGCGAACCTCGTAGCCGAGGAGCGCGCGCGCCGCCGAGATGTCGGCGAGCGAGTGGCGCACGTCGCCCACGCGGCCGGGGCCGTACTCGGGCGCGAGGTTGGTGCCGAGCGACTTGTTGATCATCGCGGCGAGCTCGTTGAGCGTCGCG
>CAISKJ010000726.1 GCA_903885885.1 uncultured delta proteobacterium | reverse complement strand
CGTCGGGCGCGGTGACGTCGGGCGCGGTGACGTCGGGCGCGGTGACGTCGGGCGCGGTGACGTCGGGCGCCGTGACGTCGGGCGTGGTGACGTCGGGCGCCGTGACGTCGGGCGCCGTGACGTCGGGCGCAGGTGCATCTGTGGTGGTGACGTCGGGCGTGGGCGGCGCCGCCGGCGGAACGCTGTTGCACGCGCTGCCGAGGCTCAGAAGCGCGCAGACGAGCGCGAAGGTGACAGGAGAGGTTGCGCTGCGCGGCGTTCGCATGGGCGGACGCTACAACAGTTCAGTGCGCGCTGTCGGGCCTCGCGCTCGGCGGCGCCGGGGCGATCACGGTGGTGGGCGCGGTGCCGCGCGCGAGGGCCCACGCGTCGAGCACCTTGGGCGCCGTGGTGTCGGGGTCGAGCGTGAACGACGAGTCGGTCGCCACCGCGTCGCGCAGCGCATCCGCGGCGAGGTCGCGGCGGTCGAGCGCCGCGTACGCCTCGGCGAGGCCGCGGTCGATCACGAGGCGCTGGTCGCGCGTGAGGTCTGTCGCTGCCAACAGACGCGCGCCGAGGGCCACGCACTCGACGTAGAGCCCGCGCGCGAGGTACTGGCGAAACACGGGCATCTCGCGCTCTACGCGGCGCTGGGCGTTGTGCACCTCGACGAGCTGCGCGTCGGCGCTGCCCGCGGGCTGCTCGCGCAGCACGGCGTCGGCGAGCGGGAGCATCAGCGCCTGCCCGCGCTGCACCCGCGCCGTCTGCATGAAGTTGAACTCCAAAATGAACTGCACCTGCGCGCGGTCGCCGTAGAAGCGACGGGCCACTTCGAAGAGGGCCTCGTCGTTGTTCAAGATGTACCGCAAGAGGTACGGCAGGCGGATCACCGTGCCCGGCGACGGCGGGATGTCGAAGCGCCCGCCGTTGATGCGCGCGAGGTAGGGGCCGCGGCGCGGGTCGGAGAGGTGACGACGCGCGAGCTGCTCCCACGTGTCGTTGGGCTGCACGCGCAGGTACGTGACGCTCGGAATGACCAGGTGCGTGCCCGGGCCGATCGTCGGGTTGGCCTGCATGTACAGGTAGTTGGCCGCGACGATCACGGCCTCCAACCCCACGTTGCCGTAGTAGCGCTCGGCGAGGCCCGCGAGCGTCTCGCCGCGCGCCACGATGTGAATCACGTCGGCGCGCGCCGTCGCGGGGGCGCCCACGGCGAGCGCGAGCGCGAGGAGCAGCACACGGAGCGCGCGCTTCATCGCGTGGCCTCGCTGGCGGCGCGGAGGTCGACGTCGATCCACACGACGCCGCCGGCGGCGACGGTGATGCTGCGGTCTTCGGTGATGCACGCGGGGTTGCGCAGTCGCACGAAGTGGCTCCCGGGCGCGAGCGGGACGGGCCGCGCGGTGGGCGTCGTGTCGACCACCACGCCGTCGACGGAGATCTCGGCCCACGGGCGCGCCAGCACGCGGAGGTAGCCCACGCCGGCGGTGCCCATGGGGCGCGGTCCGAGGGCGGGCGTAGGCTCGGGGTCGCGCGCGAGGGAGAGCTCGGCGGTGCCCAGGCCCAGCGCGAGGGCGAAGGCCGCGGCGCCTTGCGCGAGGGCCACCGCGCGCAGCGGGTGACGCTTGACGGTGACCTTCGCCCACGACGAGGCCACGGGCCCGAGGGCGCGGCGCTCGCCGTCGTGGTCGAGCACGCCCGCTTCACGGAGGTGCGCGATGAGCCGCGCCTCGTGCGAGCTCACGCCCGCGCGCGAGAGGTACTCGTTGAGGTCGTCGCAGAGGGCGCCGGTGGAGGGGTAGCGGTGCGCGGGGTTCTTCTCGAGGCAGCGACCGAGCACGCGCTCGATCACCGGCGGCACGTCGCGTCGCACGGCGCGCGGCGGCGTGTACCGGTCGAGACGGATCTTCTGCATCACGGTGCGCGCCGGGTCTTCTTCGAAGGGCCTGCGCGCCGTGAGCATTTCGTAGAAGACGATGCCGAAGGAGAAGAGGTCGGAGCGAAAATCGAGGCGGTCGCCGAGCACCTGCTCGGGCGACATGTACGCCGGCGTGCCCACCACGCCGAGGCCCTCGGAGCTCGTCTCGCCCACCTCGCGCGCGAGCCCGAAGTCTGCGAGCTTCACGTCACCCCGACGGCTTACGAGCACGTTGGAGGGCTTGCAATCGCGGTGGATCACGCCGCGAAGGTGCACGTACTCGAGGGCCCGCGCGATCTTGAGGGCGATGACCGCGGCCACGTCGACGGGGAGCTGCTCGGCCGGGGCGCGCTTCGTGAGGGCGCCGAGGGAGAGGCCGTCGACGAGCTCCATCACGATGAAGGGGCGGCCCTCGGGCGAGACGCCCGCGTCGTGCACCTGGGGGATGTTCTGGTGCGCCATGGAGGCGAGGAGCGCGGCCTCGCGGTCGAAGCGCACGCCGAGCTGCGAGCCCGGCGCCACGGACGACTTCAAGAGCTTGACGGCCACGTCGCGGCCGAGGGGCTCGTGAGCGGCGCGCCACACCTCGGAGAGCGTGCCCTCACCGAGCTTGTCGAGGAGCTTCCAGACGCGGGGAGCGGTCGCGATCGAGAGGCCCGACGCGGGCGGCGCACTGGGGCGCGCGGTCATCCCCCGCAGGCCTCGCGGGGGAGCGCGCGAACCTGCTCGAGGCGCGCGCGGGCGGCCGTGCCCGCGGGGGTGCGACCGTGGCGCTCCATGAGGAGCCGGAGGGTGCGCTGCGCCTGGGTGCACATGCGCAGGTTGACGAAGGCCTCGGAGAGCACCGCGAGGGCGTCGGGCACCGCGTCGCCGTTGGGGTAGGTCTGGAGCAAGCGGTTGAGGTCTTGCACCGCGGTGGCCGCGCGGTTCTCGATCACGAGGGCGCGCGCTTGAATGAGCAGCGCGTCGTCGGCGAGCGCGTCTTGCGGGGCGCGGGTGACCAGCGCCTGCACGAGGAAGCGCGCGCGGGGGTAGTCTCTCGCGTCGAAGGCCGTGCGCGCGAGCGCGAGGAGGGCGGCGTTGTCGGCGGGGATCTGCGACGGGTCGACGGCGGGGGCGATGCCCACGCGGCGCTCGATGGAGGTGATGCGCGCGTCGGTCTGCGTGCGCGCGGTGGCCGTCTCGTCGACGGAGTGGCGCAGGTCGTCGAGGGCGCCGTTGAGGGTGCGGATGCGCTCTTCGAGGGCGTCGATGCGCACGCCGAGGTCGGCGAGGTTGCGCGTCTGCGTGCGCGCCTGCTCGAGCTGCTCGTTGAGGGTGCGCACCTGCGCGGTGGCCTGGTCGACGGCCTGCTGGAGCTGCTCGCGGCGCTGGCGGTCGTTGTTTTCGAGGGCGCCGAGGCGGTGGTCGAGCGCGGCGCGCACGCGGTCGTGCTCGCTGCTGGTGACCCAGCACGCGGGGGTGAGCGTCGCGAGGGCGAGCACGGCGCAGAGGAGTCGGGGAGAGTTCGGTCGGCGGCTCATCGGTTACTCTGTCAGGGGCGCAGGCGGAAATCGACGCGGCGGTCGCGGCGCCAGCCGTCTTCGTCGGACCCGGAGGCGAACTCGGAGCCCTCGCTCGACACCGCGAGGCGATCGGGAAGCACGCCCAGGGAGATCATGTACCGCTGCACGATGCGGGCGCGGCGCTCTCCGAGGGCGAGGTTGTACTCCGTGGTGCCGCGCGGGTCGGCGCGGCCGATGAGCACGTACCGCGTGGTGCGCTCGCGCTGGATGCACTCGGCGGCGCGCTGCAGCGTCTGCCGCGCGGCCTCGGAGAGGGCCACGTCGTCGAAGCTGAACTCGGGCGGCGTGAAGGTGCACTGCGAGCCGCGGTTCTCGACGGGGTCGTTGTCTTCGACCTCGGCGGCGATGCAGTGGCCGGCCTCGCAGCGGTGGCCCTGGCCGCAGGGGCGCACGCTGTCGCACTCGGGGCGCGCGCGGCACTGGTGCTCTTCGCACATCTGGCCGACGAGGCAGTCGTTGTCGCCGTCGCACGCGTTGACGCCCGCCACGCAGCGGTTGCGCAGGCACGTCTGGCCCGCGGCGCAGTCGGGGGTGGTGCGGCACTGCTGGCAGTGGCGCTGGACGCACCACTCGCGGCGGCCGTCGCGCTGGCAGTGCTGATCGTTCTCGCAGTTGGGGTAGTCGGGCGTGCTGGTGCACGCCGCGAGGGCCGCGAGCGCGAGGAGCCGCGCGGCGAGCGAGAGACGCGAACGACCACCGGGAAAGCCCATAGACCGGGTGCGTATCGCCCGGGAACCCGGCTTGTCAACGTTCCTTCAGGCGGTCGGCGCCGCCGCGGGGCCTCGCGAGCGGGTGTCACTCGCGCTTGAAAGACGGTATACGCGCCACGCGATGACGACAGAACCGACCCCCTGGCTCGACCGCCGCAAGGCGCGGCGCATCCTCGGCCTCGCGGGCCCCGTGATTCTCGCGATGCTCACCCAGACGGGGGTGAACGTGGTCGACACGATGTTCATCGGTCGGCTGCCGCCCGAGGTGGCCAGCGACGGGCAGTTCGCGCTCACCCCGTCGCTCATGTTTCTGTGGGCCGTGGGCGGCTTTCTCTCGGCCATCTCGGTGGGCACGCAGGCCACCACGGCGCGCCGCTACGGCGAGGAGCGCTTCGAAGAGGCCGGCGCGGTGCTCCCCAACGCGACCTCGGTGGCCCTCCTGGGCGGCGCCGTCGGCGCGGTGGTGGGGTGGTTCACGCTCCCGTGGGCCTTCGGGCTCTTGTCCGACAACCCCAACGTGATCGCGCTCGGCACGGGCTACTCGCGCTGGCGCTTTCTCGGCATCGCCTCGATGGCCGCCACCGCGGCCTACAAGGCCTTTTACGACGGCGTGGGGCAGACGCACCTGCACCTCGTGGCCGCCGTGGCCATGAACGTGATCAACCTCGCCCTGTGCTGGGTGTTCATCTTCGGCCACCTCGGGGCGCCGGCGATGGGCGTCGAGGGCGCGGGCCTCGCCGCGTGCGTCTCCACCTGGATCGGCTTCGCCGTGATGATCGCCTTCACGCTGCGCAAGGCCGACCTCGCGCAGTTTCGCTTCTATCGCCCCGGGGTGCTCTCGTTCACCACGGTGAAGCAGCTCCTGCGGCTCTCGGTGCCCGGCGGCATCGCGACGGCCGTGGTGATGTTCGGCTTTCTGCTCTTCACCAAGGTGGTGGGTCGCATCGACGCCGTCGCCATGGCCCACGGCGCGGCGCACAGCTACAACGGCGCGGCCACGACGATCATCATCGAGGTGCTGAGCGCCACCTTCGTGTCGTGCATGGCCTTCGGCACCTCGACGGCCACCCTCGTGGGGCAGAGCATGGGCCAGGGCGACCCCGACCTCGCCGAGAAGTACGCGTGGACGAGCGTGAAGCTCGGCGCGATGATCTTCGGCGCCATCGGGGCGTTCATGTTCGCGTTTCCGCGCGGCGTGCTCGGGGTGTTCAGCCACGAGCCCGCGGTGATCGAGGCGGGCGCGGTGCCCATGCGCATCATGGCCACGATGGGCCCCGTGGTGGCCGTGGCGATGATCCTCACGCAGGCCCTCTTCGGCGCGGGCGAGACGCGCTACGTGATGATCGTCGAGGTGTCGCTGCACTTCCTCTGCCTCGTGCCCCTCGCGTGGCTCTTCGGCATGGTGCTCGGCCTCGGCCTCCCCGGCGTGTGGACGGCCGTGGCCGTGTACGCCGTGGCCCTCGCGGCCCTCATGGCGCTGAAGTTCACGCGCGGCGGCTGGAAGAAGCTCACCGTCTGACGGGTGGCCGCTACGGCCAGGGCGCCGCGGTGCGCTGCGGCGCGTCGGGCGCGCGCGGGTCGAAGCGGAGCATGGTGCCGCGGTCGCCCACGGCGATGCCCGCGACGGAGGCGCCGTCGGGCACGAAGGCGAGGGCGTGCAGGTCGCAGCGCGTGCCCGTTGCCACCTCGGTGTACGAGGCCCCGCCGTCGCGCGAGACGAGCAGCGCGCCGCGCTCGCCCGCGACCCACAGCGCGCCGTCGGGCGAGCGGGTGACGAAGTTGAGGTCGCCCGCCACGGTGCCCCGCG
>CAISKJ010000725.1 GCA_903885885.1 uncultured delta proteobacterium | reverse complement strand
CGCCACCGAAGACGCCCGTCGTGATCGCACCTCCTGACCCGCCCGCGCCGCCCGCCGACGACCTCCCCTCGATCATCGTCGACGACGACCTCCTCGACGCGCCCGCCCCTGCCGCGCTCGCGCCGCCTCCCGCGCTCGCGCCGCCTCCGCGCGCGCCCTCGGCGCTGCCTCCGCTCGCGGGGATGCCCCCGCCGCGGCCGTCCTCTCCGCGCGTCGCGCTCCCGTCGCCCGCGGCGCCGCCCGTCGCGTCGGCCCCGGTGCAGCACGCGCCCCTCACGACGCCCGTTCCGCCGCTCGCAGCGCCCAACGCGCCGGTGCTCCCGCCGTCGGCTCCGGCGCTGCCGCCGCTCGCCGCGACGGGCTTCGTCACGCAGTCGCCCATGATGCCCCCGGCGCCCCACGGCGCCCCGCAGGCGTCGTTCAACGCGCCGCTCGCGCCCATCGCCCCGCTGAACGCGCCGCTGGCTCCGCTGGCGCCGTTGAGCGCGCAGCTCGCGCCCCTCGGTCCGCTGGCGCCGCTCGCGCCGCTCGGTCCGTTGGCGCCGCTCGCGCCGCTGGGGCAGGCGCTCCCGGGGCTCACGTTCAACGCCGCGCCGCCGCCGCCGCTCAACTACGTCGACTCGGCCTCCGGCGACCCCTTCGCGTCGCCGCCTGCGCCCGCGGCGGCCTTCGTCGCCGAGGCCCCCACGAACACCTACGGCCAGGTTTCGTCGGGCGATCCCTTCGCCAACATGCCCGCGCTCACGCCCTCGCAGGCGCCCGCGCCGATGCCGCCCCCCGTGGCCGCGCCCGTATTTCAGAAGGTGATGGCCGCCATGTTCGAGCAGGCCGTCGCGTCGATTCGCGCGCACGGCTGACGGCGTACGTCACGGCCTCCGACGCGCTCGCTTGACAGGGGGCGACGCGGGGTGTTTCCCCGTGGGCGAACCGATGAGCACGCACACGCCGACCGAGATGTTTACCGACGACGCGCAGGCCGCCCTCGAGGCCGCGAAGGCGCTCCCGTTGTTGGCCACCGAGGCGTTCTCGGGGCCGCTCTCGGTGCCTCCGCCCGCCGCGCCGCAGGGCGAGGCCGATGCCGTCGCGCTGCAGCCCGGGGCGCCGCAGCCGGGCAAGACCTTTCACGCGCTGAAGGTGCACTCGAAGCTCGGCGAGGGCGGCATGGGCGCGGCCTTTCTCGCGAGCCATCCGGTGCTCCGCATGCCCCTGGTGATCAAGACCTTCAAGGTGGGCGAAGGGGAGCAGATCTTTCGCGAGGCGCACCTCGCCGCGCGCGTGAGCTCGCCGCACGTGGTGGGCGCCATCGACGCGGGCGTCGAAGACGGCGTGCCCTTCGTGGTGCAGCGCTACGTCGACGGCATCGACCTCGAGGAGATCCTCAAGGCGCAGCGCACCATCGGGCGACGGCTCCCCGTCGAGGCCGTGTGTCGCATGGTGGTCGACGCCGCGCACGGCCTCCACGCCATTCATCAAGCGGGCGTGGTGCACCGCGACATCAAGCCCGCCAACCTTTTTTTGTGCGGCAACGGCACCGCCGCGGTGGGCGACTTCGGCATCGCCGTCGAGTCGCGCGCGCGCGGCGTCGACAACCGCATCGTGGGCACCCCCCACTTCATGGCCCCCGAGCAGTGGAACCAGGCGAGCATCGACCGCCGCACCGACCTCTACGCGCTCGGCGCCACGGCCCACATGCTGGCCACCAACGAGCCCGCGTTTCAGGGCGACAGCGCCATTCAGCTCGGCATCGCGCACGTGTCGTCGACGTACGCGCCGCCGCTGCCGCGCGACCCGCGCGAGGCGTACCTCTTCGCCGTGATCGATAGGCTCCTTCGCAAGCGCCCCGAGGACCGCTACGCGAGCGCCGACGCCGTGGCGCGCGCCCTCGCGGTGGTGACCTCGACCCCTGCGCCCGTGCGTCAGCGCGACGGGGCGAAGGCGCGCGCGGGCGAGGTGTCGATCGAGCTCAGCGTGGGCGACCTCTCGCAGCACGAGGCCGACGTGATCGTGAACGCCGCCAACGGCGAGCTCGTGATGGACGCCGGCGTGGCCGCGGTGCTGCGCAAGGTGGGCGGCGACGAGGTCGAGGCCGAGGCGCTCATGAAGGCGCCCGTGGCGATGGGCGACGTGGTGTGGACGGGCGCCGGCGGCCTCAAGGCGCACTGGGTGGCCCACGCGGTGGCCGCGCTCGACAACGCGATCTGCCTGCAGCGCTGCACCCTGCGCGTGCTGCTCGAGGCCGAGGCGCGGCGCTGCGAGTCGGTGGCCTTCCCCGCGCTGGGCACGGGCATCGGCGGCGTGCCCATGGCGCTCGCGGCGAAGCTGCTGCTCGAGGCGGTGCGCACCTTCAGCACGCTGGAGCCCGAGCACGTGCGCGAGGTTCGCGTGGTGCTCTACGACGACCACGCGATGGAGACGTGG
>CAISKJ010000724.1 GCA_903885885.1 uncultured delta proteobacterium | reverse complement strand
CCGCTCACGCCCTGCGCGTAGAGGCGCAGCGCGTCGTCGACGCGGCCCTGCTCCTGGCGAATGCGCGCGAGCTCGGTGAGCGCGTAGGGGTTGCGCGGATCGACCGCCACCTCGTGCTGCCAGAGGTCTTCTTCGGTGATGAAGTCTCCGACGTGCTGGCTCGACGAGACCATCATGGCGGCCACGAGCGCGCCCGCGAGCGCGAGCGACGCGTTGCGCTTCGCCGGTGCGTCGGCGAGGGTGACGGCGCGCGCCGACAGTGACGCTACGCCCAGCATCGGGAGGTACAAGAAGCGCATCGAGGCCAGCACGTCGAGGCGCAGGTCGAGCGCGTTGAGCAGGAGCGCGAGGGGCGCGATGAACCACAGCGCGTCGGCGAGCGCGGGCCTCCACCGCGGGGCGCGCCACGCGGCGACGGCGAGGGAGGCGAGCGCGAGGGCGGCGGCGACCCCGAGCGCGACGCTCCAGGGGGCGTAGGCGGGGGCGCCCGCGGCGCTCCACATGCGAGGGCCGAGCTGCGCCGAGGCGGGGACGGGCCACACGGTGGCGCGCGCGTAGTGACCGAGCGTCGAGGCCGTGCGCGCGAGGGTGTCGGCGAGGGCGGTGGCCCCCTGCGCGAGGGTGCGCGGCGGCGCCATGAACACGCGCAGCGCGAGGGCCGCGGCGAGCACCATCGACGACACGCCCACCGCGCGGCGATGCGCGGGCGCGCGCTCGAGGAGCACCGCGTCGGCGAAGAGGAGCAGCGGCGCGACGACGGCGGTCTCTTTGCTGAAGAGGCCCAGCGCGAGGAGGGCGCCCGCAGTGAGTCCGCGGTGCTTCTTCTCTCCGTCGAGGGAGCGCGCGGCGAGGAGCACCCACAGGGCCATCCACAGGTCGGTGGAGCCCGACACCCAGGTGACCGACTCGGGCCGCGAGGGGTGCGCCGCGAACACGAGCGCGCCCACCGTGGCGGCGGCATCGCGCGTGCGGTCGTCGCCCGCGACGCGCCTACGTACGAAGCCCCACGCGAGGAGCGAGCCCCCGAGGTGCAGCGCCATGTTGACGAGGTGATACCCGAAGGGAGACTCGCCAAAGAGCTTGTATTGCAGCGCGTACGCGAGGGTAACGACGGGGCGCCAGTAGGCGTGGAGCATGGCGCCGTCGGCCTCGCCGCGCGCCGAGGTGTGCCAGAAATCTCCGCGGAGGAGCGTCGCGAGGTCGGCGTCGCGGAGGTACGCGTTGGAGACGATGAGGGTGCGGTCGTCCCACACGAAGCCGCCGACGAGGCCGGGGCCGAAGACCGCGAGCACCACGAGGCCGACGAGCGCGAGGAGCTTCGCGCGGCGGGAGATGCTCGCAGCGGGCGCGTCGCTCATCGCGTGCGCTTCTGCCACGGCGGGGTTTCGACGGTCAACGCTCACAGCCCGTCGCCGAGGATCCACGCCTCGGCGTTGCGCACCCGCACGGAGCTCACGGGCGCCCCGAAGGTGCCGTCGCGCAGGAGCGGGCGCAGGGGCGTCGCGAGGCTCACCGTGACGGCGCCGGTGTCGTCCCAGTCGGCGCAGTTCCAGGCGTCTTTGGCGCGCACGAGCACGGTGCCGTGGGCGAACACGCGGCGCAGCACCACGGCGCTGCACATCACCCCGCGCGTGCTGGTGTACGTGGTGCGGCTCGCCACCTCGGGAGGCCCCAGCGGCGCGCCGAGCCCGACCTCGTAGGCGGGCAGCCACTGCTGCGTCCACCGCAGCGGGTCGCCCGCGAAGTCGATGTCGAGCGCGGGGTTGAAGTACACCGTGCCGCGCGCGCCCCCATCGGGCTGCGCGAGGTGCGAGGCCGCGAGGCGCCACATGCGGTAGCGGGTCGCCGCGTCGGGGTATCCGCCGGCAGTGTACGTGGCAGGGCCCACGCCGCCCAGCACGCCGTAGAGGTCGACCGTTCCGCCGTCGGCGGCGATCTCGCGCAGCACCTGGAGCACCGCGAAGAAGCGCTCGGTGCCGTCCCACGCGTCGGGCGTCCACATGCCCTCGACGGAGACGCCGCCCGCCGCGCGCGCCTGCATCTGCGACCCCGGCGCCGTGATGTACGCCGACAGGTTGGGCATGAGAAAGCGCCCCATCGGCGCGAAGACCGCCCGGTAGCGGGCGAGGGCGCCGACGACGTCGGCGTTCCAGGCGTCGTCGAGGGCGCGGTCGCCGGGGCGCAGGCCGCGGTACTCGCGCAGCGCGCCGCCCATCGTCACCGTGCTCTGCGTGCCGAACTTCATCGCCTCGGCGAACGAGTGGCTGTGCTCGTCGAGAAAGACGCCGCGCACCGCGTCGCTCGTCGCGGCGAGCAGCCGCGCGGCCATGAACTCGCGCAGCGTGGTGTCTCCTACCGCGAAGAGAAAGCGCGTGTCGCCCCACACGAAGGTGCGCGCCCTGCACGCGGCGGTGGCGGGCGTCCCCTCGGGGCAGCCGGGAATGGTCACGGTGCCCGCGTCGCCGCCGCCGAGCGTGCGAAAGCGCAGCGTGGTGTCTTCCGCAAAGTGCAGAAAGTAGCTCTCGGGAAGGGTGTTCCAGGTGGCGTCGACGGGCGTCGAGGCGCCGCAGCCGACATGGAAGCAGGCCGAGAGGTCGAGCTGATAGTCGAAGGCGACGATGCGCGGGTTGCGAGCGCGCAGGGCGGCGAGCTGCGACGAGTCGCGCCCGGCCTCGGCCACGTCGACGCGCGACGCGAAGGCGTCGTAGGCGGCGGCGCGCATCGCGGGGTCGGCGATGTAGGCGAGGCCGCGTCCGAAATCGAGCGTCGGGAGCCGCGCAGGGCGCACGACCACGTCGGGCGTCCCATCGGGGGCAGCGTCGGGCGTCCCATCGGGGGCAGCGTCGGGCGTCCCATCGGGGGCAGCGTCGGGCGTCCCATCGGGGGCAGCGTCGGTGCTGTGCGCGGCGTCGCAGGGGGCGGTCACATAGACGACGGTCGGGGTGGCTTCGCAGGCGCAGAGCCCGCAGAGCGCGAGGGCGTATCGAGACGGTCGCACGGTGCTTCTCTCCATCGGTGGCGGCGCACGCTCTACCGCGAATTCGTGCGACGGAGGTACCCTCCGCGACCTTCGCCATGACCTCTCCCTCGCACGCGACGCCCACCGCCCTCGACACGCTGCGCGCCGAGCGCGACGCCGTGCGCGCCGAGGCCCTCGCCGGACACGGCGGCGTCGCCCTCGCCGCGCGCCTCGCCCGGGCCTTCGACGCCCTCCTCTGCGACTGCTTCGAGCGCGCCCGCGTTGTCGCCCCCCTCGACCGCGTGGCCCTCCTCGCCGTCGGCGGCTACGGCCGCGGAACCCTCGCGCACGGGAGCGACCTCGACCTCGTGCTCCTCGTCGACGACCCCGACGCGCCCGCCGTGGCGCCCTTCGCCGAGGCCCTCCTGCACCCGCTGTGGGACGGCGGCATCGCCGTCGGTCACGCCGTGCGCTCCGTCGACGACTTCGTGGCGCTGGCCCGCACCGACCTGCGCACGGCCACCACCGTGCTCGACGCGCGCTGCCTCGCGGGCGACGCGGCCTTCGCGCGCGACGCCATGGTGCGCTGCGCGCGCGCGGGCTTCGACGGCGACCTCGGGCGCTTCCTCGACGGGCTCATCGACGAGATGGCCGCGCGTCACCAGCGCTTCGGCGCCACGGTGTACCTCCTCGAGCCCGACGTGAAGCACAGCCGCGGCGGGCTGCGCGACCTCGACATCGCCCGCTGGGCGCTGCGCGCGCGCTTTCGCACGCAGGGCTTCGACGAGGCCCTCCGCGCGGGCGCCGTGTCAGCCGCCGAGCGCGAGCTGCTCCACGACGCGCAGGAGTTTCTCTGGCGCGTGCGCATGACCCTCCACGCGCGCACCGGGCGCCGCACCGACCGCCTCGCCTTCGACGAGCAGGAGGAGGCCGCCGCGCGCCTCCTCGCCATCGACCCCGAGGCCCGCGCGCTCGACCCCGTGAGCGCCCTCGGCGAGGCCACCGAGCGGCTCATGTCCGCCTGGTACCGCCACGCGCGCGCCGTCTCGACCACGGTGGAGCACCTCGTCGCGCGCTGCCGCCCGGGGCGCCCGTCGCACGACCACGGGCGCCGCGCCGACCGCCTCGCCGACGAGGTGCTGCGCTTCGACGGGGCGCTCTGCTTCACCCACGCCGACGCCGTGCGCCGCGACCCGTCGCTGGCCCTGCGCATCTTCGAACTGGCTGTTACAAAGGGCATTCCGCTCGCGTCGGGCACGCGCGCCACGGTGGCCGCGGCGGCCCACGACCCCGCGTGGTGCGAGGCCCTGCGCGCCGACGCGCACGCCGCGAGCGCGTTCCTGCGGCTGCTCACGGTGTCGTCGGTGACGCCGCTGCGCCCCGACCGCACGGCCCCCGTGTCGGGCACCGAGACCAACGCCGGCAGCGTGCTCGCCGAGATGCACGACCTCGGGCTCGTGCTCGCGATGGTGCCCGAGTTCGCCCACGTGACGGGCCGCGTGCAGCACGACATCTATCACGTGTACACGGTCGACGTTCACTCGCTGGCCGCCGTCGATCGGCTGCACGCCATCGCGCGCGGCGACCTCGCCGACGAGTATCCGCTGCCGGCGCGCCTCCTCGCCGACACCGATCGGTTGGACATTCTGTGCCTCGCCACGCTGCTCCACGACATTGGCAAGAGCCGCGGCGGCTCGCACGCGCGCATCGGGGCCGACATGGCGCCGCCCATCGCCGCGCGCCTGGGCCTCGGGCCCGACGACGCCGCCGCCGTCGCGTGGCTCGTGCTCGAGCACCTCACGCTCTACCACGCGGCCACGCGGCGCGACCTCGGCGACCCGGCCACCCTCGCCGCGCTGGTCGAGACCGTGCGCGACCCGTGGCGCCTGCGCGCGCTCTACCTCCTCACCGTCGCCGACCTCTCGACCACCTCGCCCACCGCCATGACCTCCTGGAAGGCGCGCATGCTCGACGAGCTGTACCTCCGCGTCGACGAGGCCCTCCACGGCGGCGACGCCCCCCACGACGACCGCGTCGCCGCCCTGCGCGCGCAGTCGCTCTCGCGCGCCGCGGCGGAGCACCGCGGGGCCGTCGAGCGCCTCCTCGCCCGCATGCCCGACCGCTACGTGCTGGCCACGTCGCCCGAGTCCATCGTGCGCCACGCGCGCGCCCTCGACGGGCACCCGACGGGCGCGCGCCGCGTCCACGTGGCGCCCCTCGAAGACGAGATGACCGGCGAGCTCCTCGAGGTGCTCGTGGTGGCCCCCGACCGGCCGGGGCTCCTGTCGCTCTTCGCGGCGCTGCTCTACGCCAACCGCCTCGACGTGCAGGGCGCGCAGATCTACTCGTCGAGCGGCGACGCCGTCGACGTCTTCGTGGTGCGCTCCTCGCGCACCGACGCGACGGAGCTCGCGCGCACCACCGCGCGCCTCCTCCAGCAGCTCGACGACCTGCTCGACGCGCGCGCCGACGCCGACGCCCTCGTGCACGCCAACCGCGGCGGCTCGCTGCGCCCGCGCCCCGAGCCCGCCGTGCGCAGCGAGGTGCGCGTCGACGACGGCGCCAGCGAGGCCGCCACCGTGATCGAGGTCTTCGGCCGCGACCGACCGGGCTTCCTCTACGGCGTCGCGCGGGCCCTGCATCGCATGGGCGTGGGCATCACCTTCGCGAAGGTGAGCACCGAGGGGCGCCGCGCGGCCGACACGTTCTACGTCACCGAGGCGAGCGGCGCGAAGCTCTCGCGCGAGCGCATCGACGCGGCGCGCGCGGCGCTGCTCGCGGCGGTGGGCGGCGCGTAGCGTCACGCGGCGTAGACAGGGGCCCGCGGCGACGCTACGACACGGCGCGTGAAGACCGCCCGCGTCGTTGTGCTCGTCGCCCTCGCGCTCCCGCTCACCGCGCGCGCGCAGCCTGGCCGCCTGCCCGTCAACCTCCCGGGGCGCTTCGGCGGCGCCGCGGCGCCCACCGCCGCCGAGCGCGAGTTCTCCGCGGGCGATGGGCTCCTCCGCCAGGGCGACGCCGCGGGGGCCCGCGCCCGCTTCGAAGCCGCGCGGCGCCTCGACCCGCGCGACGCGAGGCCCGTGTTCTACCTCGGCGAGGTGAGCCGTCAGGGCGAGCGCTGGAGCGAGGCCGAGGCCCTCTTTCGCGAGGCGATTCGTCTGCGCAGCACCATGGCCGAGGCGCACGCGAGCCTCGGCGCCGTGCTGCGCGAGCAGCAGCGGCTGCCCGACGCGGTGGCGGCGCTCTCGCAGGCCGTGCGGCTGTCTCCCACGCTGGGCGAGGCGCACTACAACCTCGGGCTGTGCTTCGAAGACCAGGGCGACCTCGCGCGCGCCGTCGGCGAGTACCGACGCGCGACGCAGCAGCTCGCGAGCGACCCGATGCCCGCGCTCAACCTCGGCCT
>CAISKJ010000723.1 GCA_903885885.1 uncultured delta proteobacterium | reverse complement strand
TCCGTGAGCTCCGAGAGGTGGCGGACGAGCGAGGTGCGAGCCAGAGATTGACGCGGCGTGGCCATACCCGCCGATCACCCGGAGCTCCGCGAAACTCAAGCGGAATTGATGCGCCAGCCCTGGGGGCAACCCCCGGCCCCTCGACCGGACCCGCCAGCTTCGGGAGGGCGCCGCGTCGCGAAGCCTCAAATGACGAAAGCCCTTCTTGCGAAGGGCTTTCTGTGGTGCCGACGGTCAGAGTTGAACTGACGACCTTGGGATTATGATTCCCCTGCTCTAACCAACTGAGCTACATCGGCATCGGGGAGCGGGAGTCTACTCAAGCAGCTTTCCATGTCAACAACCTTTCGTACGGATGCCGACGGGCCTTTCGGCAGGGCGGGGCCTCGTGTAGAACGAGCGCCCTCCATGACCGAAATCTCCGCTGCGGAGCGCGACCGACTGCTGGAGCACTTCGGTCGCCGGTACAACAACGGCGACGTGATCTTTCGCGAGGGCGACCCTGCGCGCGAGGTGTTCATGCTCCAGGAGGGGCGCGTACGCATCGTGAAGCGCGTGCGCACGATCGAGCGGTCGCTCCAGATCCTGCGCCAGGGCGACCTGTTCGGCGAGGGAGCGCTCCTCCCGGGGATGCCTCGAACGTCGAGCGCCGTCGCCCTGTCCGACGTGGTGGTGCTCGCCCTCGACCCCGACACGTTCAACGTGCTCCTCTCGGGCAGCGCAGCGGTGGCCACGCGCCTGGTTCAACAGCTTGTGCGTAGGCTCCGCGACGCGGAAGACCACATCGAGAACATGCTCCTGCGCGACCACCAGTCGAAGGTGGTCAACGCCCTCCTGCGCCTCGCGGGCGAGGCGGGGCGCACGACCGGGAGCGCGCAGGTCTCCGTCACCCCGCTGGAGCTCTCCGCGCGTGCGGGCCTCGACGTCGAGACCGTCAAGCGCACCGTGGTCCAGCTCCGCGAGGGTCAGTACATTCGCATCGTCGAAGAGAAGGTCGCCATCGACGACCTCGACGCCCTCCGCCGACTCTTCACCCTCCTCGGCATGAAGGAGCAGGTTCGCGCCTGAGCCCTCACGCCCTCCCCGGCGTGGCTCGCGCGATTCTGTCGGCTCCTCTCACAGCATAAGGTTGCGGGAATGCCGCAATCCGTGGGAGGGACGCGACCCGTTTGTCATAGGATCATCCGCGCAGTAGTTTGCGCGAAAATGCTTGAATCACAGGGTGATTCGTGGGGCGAGCGCGTCTTCGTCGCCGCGTTCTCTGTCAAATTTCGGGTTGACCCGCGCGTGGGCAGTCAGTTATGTCCGACGAGACGGCAACTCGGAAGCACAGTGACCTACCGACTTTTTCATGACCGGTTTGGCACGTGGGCTCCCCGGGGTGCGGCGATCACGGTCGCCGCCTTCTTCACGGTTGCGGGATGGTCCTGCAGCGGCATCAGCGAAGAGGCGCGCACCCAGTCAGCGGCGGATGTTGAACATGGTCTCGGCTACCTCCAGGAGTGCGACACGCAGGGGCGATGCAACATCGCCGCGGCCGTCGTGGCTTGGGAGCGCGCCATCCGGCTCAACCCTGAGAACGCCGACGCCCACCGTTACCTCGGCACGCAGCTTCTGGTGCAAGGCACCTACGACCGCGCCGAGCAGCTTCTCCGTCGGGCGGTGGCCCTCTACGAGCGGTCGACGCAAGACGATGAGCGCCAGCGCGCGCCCCTCGCAGAGGCACGCAACACCCTCGGCGTGGTGCTCATGAACACCAATCGCCCCGACGAGGCCCTCCCGCTGTTTCGCTCGGTGACCGAAGAGATCACCTATACGACGCAGCACCTCGCGTGGGGCAACCTCGGCTGGGCCTACCTTCGCAAGGGGCGCTACGACGACGCAGCGCAGGCCCTCCGCCGCTCGGTTACGGTACAGCCTCGGTTTTGTGTGGGCTGGTCTCGCCTCGGCGAAGCTTATTATCACTTGAACGACTATGGTCACGCGCTCGAGGCGCTCGACCATGCCCTGGACTCGTCGCAGCAGGGGTGCGACCGGATTCAGGGCGCCTGGCTTGAACGGGCGAGGGTGCGCGTCCAGCTGCACCAGGCCGATCAGGCCCGCGACGACCTCCGGCGATGCGTCGAGCTCGACTCGAACTCGCCCGAGGGCCGGGAGTGCGCGGACCTGGGGAGGTCGGTGTCACCGTGACGGGTGCCCTTTTGTACAACCCCCTCCGATGTCGCTGCGCGGCGCCCCTCGCTCCCAGAGGGTGCCCCGGCCACGCGGAGATTAGCGCGCGCGCATCTCTCGTCGGGTGTTGCGTGCAGAGGTTCTGATGGAGACGATGGGCACCTGGCTTCGGCGTGAGAGGGAGCAGCGCGGCATCGCGCTCGAGGAGATCGCGGACACGACGCGCATCCCCGTTCGCACGCTCGAGTTCCTCGAGACCGGTCGCTTCGACGACCTCCCGGGCGACACGTTTGTAAAGGGCTTTCTGCGCGCCTACGCCCGCGCCGTTGGCGTTCGCACCGAAGACGTTCTCGCACGGTACGGGATGGAGATTCGCGCGCGCGACGTGCAGCCGGTACCCGTGCGCCTCTCGATCCCTCCGCAGGACCGCGGTCGGCGCTTCGGCCTCGCGATCGCGCTCGTTGTCTTCGCGATCCTCGCCACCCTCGCGATGTCGTTTCTTCTCCGCCCGCGCACGCAAGACCGCCCCGAGCAGCTCTCGTCGGCCCCCGGCGCGGTCACCCCCCGCGCCTGATCCGCGCTCTCCGTGTCTGAACGTTCGGCGCGCGGCTTCGTGCTCGACCGTCGGCCGTTCCGCGAGCACGACCTCCGCGCGGAGCTCCTGCTCGACGACGGCGATTGCGTCGAGGTGCTCGCCCCGTCGGGGCAGCGCTCGAAGCAGCGCTTCGCGGGGGGCCTCACCCCGTTGGCCCTCCATGCCTTCGCGATGACCCCGACGGCGAAGGGCCTGCGCCTCGACGAGGCCCGCATCGAGCGCGCCTGGCCTGCGCTCCACGCCGACCTCACGCGCCAGACCGTGGCCCTCGCCGCGACGGCCTTCGCGCGCCACGCTACGGGCCCCACGCCCGGCGACGCGACGGTGTTCCTCCTCCTCGGCGAGCTCCACGCCCAGGTCGCGGCCGACGCCGAGCCGCGCGCGACGCCCGCGCGGCTGGTTCGCTTCGCGTTCGAAGCGCTCGACCACGGCGGTCACGCGCCCGTGCTCGACCGCTGCGCCCGCTGCGGCGCGCCCGCGCCCGACGGCGCGCTCGTCACCGTCGACCCCGCGGCGGGGGGCGTGGTGTGCCGGGCCTGCAACGGCGGGCCGTATCGCGTGATGGCCGCCGATCGCGCCGCGCTGCGCGCGATGCTTCGCGGCGAGCCCGACGCCTGGCGCGAGGGCGCCGTGACGATCTTCGCGCGCGTGATCGAGGGCGTGTCGCCCGAGGGGGCCAAGGTGCTCGCGCGCGCCGACGCGGTGTTCGCGCGGCGGTGAGGGCTCAGACGGCCGACGTGCGGTCGATCACGGTGCGAAAGCCCGGGCCTGTGCGCTCGTCGGCGCAGGCGGGGCGCGCGCGCACGAAGGCTTCATAGGCGAGTTGCGTGGTGAGCACGCCCACGAAGGCCATGTTGTCGGCGTTGCTGAGCGCGCCGTCGTCGCGGCGCCGCGCGCACTTGTCGTAGAGCCCCTGCACGAGCGAGGGGTCGAAGAGGCCCGCGGCGGCGACGCGATCGGGCGCGAGCACCTCGCGCACGTACGACGGGGCGTTGGCGTCGACGAAGCACACCGCGTCGGGCGCGCGGGAGGGCTGCTTCGGCCGGTGGATGATCGCGTCGGGAATGAGCCCCCGCGCGGCGCGCTTGAGCACGTGCTTCTCGTCGAGCACGAAGAGCTTGTCGTCGGGCGGGAGCGCGTTGGCGAGCGCCATGACGTCGGCGTCGAGGAACGGGAAGCGGCCCTCGACGGAGTGGCCCATGAGCACGCGGTCGCCCTGCGACGAGAGGATGTACGGCGAGAGGAGCGTGGTGATCTCGAGGTACTGGGCGCGGCAGAGGGGATCCCAGCGCGCGAAGTCGTCGGGCAACGCGCGCACGAGGGCCTCGACGGGGTCGCCCGCGGCGGCGGCGGCGTCGCGCACCGCGGGCGAGAGGATGCGCTGGAGCGAGGCCGCGCTGGACCAGCGCGGGTCGTGCGAGAAGGTGGGAGCGTCGGCGCGGTCGAGGCCGCGCGACCAGAAGCGCAGTGACATCGCGCGCGAGGCCTGCGGCGAACGCGCGAGCCAGGGGTACAGCCGATCGAAGAGGCGAGGGCGCAGCGTTGATTCGGGGTGGCGCGACCAGAAGCGCCGCACGCGCGCCTCGCGAAAGAGGTCGTAGCCGCCGAGAAACTCGTCGGCGCCTTCGCCCGTGACCACCACCTTCATGCCCTCGCGCGCCACGAGCGACGAGAGCAGAAAGAGCGGTGCGGGCCCCGTGCGCACGAGCGCGCGCTCCGTGTGGAGCACCACGTCGGGCAGCGCCCGCGCGATGTCGCCGCGCGTGGCCACGACCTCGTGGTGCACGCTCCCGAGGCGCTCGGCCATGAGTCGCTGGTGCGGCGTCTCGTCGTACTCTGCGTCGTCGAAGCGCAGCGAGAAGGTGTGCAGCGCGCCCGGCTCCGCCTCGCGCGCGAGCGTGGCCACCACCGCGCGGTCGATGCCGCCCGAGAGGTATGCGCCCACGGGAACGTCGGCGCGCAGCATGCGGAGGCGCGTGGCGTTGCGCAGCGCCGCGAGCAGACGCTCGGCGCTCTCGTCGGTGTGCGTCGCGCGCTGCCGCTCGGTGGAGAACGTGGGCGTCCACCACGCGTGCTCGCGCACGGTGCCGTCGCTGTAGGTGCGCACCGAGCCCGGCGGCAGCTCGCTCACGCCTTCGAAGAGCGTGCGTGGTGCGCGCGGCGCCCAGAAGGTGAAGGTCTCGACGAGGCCCGCGGGGTCGATCGCGCGCGTCACGTCGGGGTCTTGAAAGAGGGCCTTCACCTCGCTCGCGAAGCGCACGCGGCCGCCCGACTGGTGCACATGCAGCGGGCGCACGCCCACCCGGTCGCGGGCGAGGGTGAGCGCGCGGCGCTCAGCGTCCCACAGCGCGAAGGCCCACTGGCCGTTGAAGCGCGTGAGGCAGGCGTCGCCCCACTCCTCCCACGCGTGCACGATCACCTCGGTGTCGCTCCGCGTGCGAAAGGTGTGGCCCTTCGCGGCGAGCTCCTCGCGCAGCTCGACGTGGTTGAAGATCTCGCCGTTGAAGACCACCCAGAGGGTGCCGGTCTCGTTGCTGAGCGGCTGCTGACCCGACGCGAGGTCGATGATGGAGAGGCGCGCGTGGCCGAGCGCCGCCCGGTCGTCGCGGTAGAGCCCGAACTCGTCGGGGCCGCGGTGCCGGAGCGCCCGCACCATGCGCTCGATGAGGGCGCGCGGGGGCGGGGGGAGCGCGCCGTGGAGGTTCACGATGCCCGCGATGCCGCACAGGGTGAGCTGAACCCTATCTGCCCGCGTGGGCGATGTGAGTCGCGTCGTCGAAGGCGCCGAGCCATCCGTCGTGCATGCGGCGCTGGGTGAACGTGTCGAGCACGCGCGCGCGCCCGCGGAGCCCCATCGCGGCGCAGCGCGCCGGGTCGCCGAGGAGCGACGCGATGGAGGCCCCGAGCGCCTCGGCGTCGCCGCGCGGCGTGAGGAGCCCGGTGACGTTTCGGTCGACGATCTCGGGGTTGCCGCCCACGTCGGTGACCGCCGACGGTCGCTCGAGCAGCATCGACTCGAGCAGCGTGACGCTCGTGCCCTCGGAGAGCGACGCCATCGCGAACGCGTCGCTGGCCGCGTACACCGCGGGGATGTCGCGCCGCGCCCCCGTGAAGATCACCTTGTCGGTGAGGTTGAGCTCGCCCACGAGCCGTCGCAGCTCACCGTCGTCGCCGCCGCCCACGAGGAGCAGCCGCGCGTCCGAGACGCGGCCCGCCGCGTGCGCGAAGGCGCGCACGAGCGTGGGGTGGTCCTTCACCGGGTGGAGGCGCGCCACGCAGGTGACGACGCGGTGCGCCTCGCTGAGTCCGAGCTCGGCGCGCAGCCGCGCGCGCGTGCCGTCGCTGAGCACCGCGCGGTCGAAGCGTGAGGGGTCGACGCCGTTGTAGACGACCTCGATGCGCGACGCGGGGATGCCCTCGTTCTCGACGAGGAGGCGCTTCACGTAGCCGCACACGGCAACCACACGCTGCGTCCACTGGAGGAAGGCCACGCGATTGGCCACAACGCGCTTGGGGCGTCGGTGGTCGGGGTAGTGTCGACCGTGCTCGACGAACACCAGCGCGGGCCGCGGGCGCACGAGCGGAAGCGCCATGGCCGCGTACGACCACGGCGTGTACTGGTGCGCGCACACCACGTCGGGACGCACGTCGGCGATGAGCTTGCGCAGCGCGGGCACGAGGCGCACGTCGAGGCCCGCCTTGCGGCCCAGCGCCTCGACGCGCACGCCGTCAGCGCGCAGCGCCTCGCCCAGGGGACCGATGGCGTCGAGGCAGGCGACGGACTGGCAGGTGACGTCGCGCGTGGCGCGCACGAAGTCGTGCACGAGCACTTCGGCGCCGCCGAACGACATGCTGTGGAGTACGTGCAGGATGCGCATGGCGTCGGTCGCTGCCCCTCTCAGGCGCGCTGCGGCGGCTCCGAGCGGCGCGGCGCGACGGACTCGTCGCCGCGCTGGATCGTCACGAGAAACTGAAACACGTAGCGCCGCGCACGGCCGTTGGGGTCGCCCGCGAAGGCGCGGGTGGCAGCGCGATTGAGCCCGCGGATGGTGAGGTACACCTCGCCGTCGAGGGTCTCGATGAGCTCGGCGCGGTCGATCGCGCTCGACGGCTGATGCGCGACGCCCGCCGCGACGGCGTCGCAGAGCGCAGCCCCCTCGGCGAAGAAGGCGTCGTCGGCCGCGTCGGACTCGAGGCGCTCGCGCTGTTCGAGGCACGCGGTGAGCGCCGCGCGGAGGGCGTCGAGGAGCGTCGCGGCGCCCTCTCCAGGCGGCGGGAGCGCGGCGATCACCGCGCCGATGGAGGGGTGCTCGAGCTCCGACGCCTCGAGGATCGAGACCGCCCGGTCGAGCCAGCGCCGCGCGACGTTTCGCTCGACGCGCGCGCCCTCACCCGACGCGGCGGCCTCGTGGTGCGTCCACGCGTCGTGGCGCCCGCGGAGGCGATCGACGAGCGCCTCGAAGCGCGCGCGCCGACCTTCGCCCCAGCCGTAGGGCCGCAGCGCCTCGGCGTCTTCGCGCCACCGGTGCAGCGCGAGCTCCGCCTCGGTGAGCACCAGCGATGAGCTCCAACGCGACCCGATCTCGATCAGCACATGGTGCGGAACCGCCATGCCACCACACTTGCTTCGCTGCCCACCCACGCGTCAAGGGTCAATGCGCGCCTCCTCCCGCCGCGTGATAGTGTCGCGGCCGTGATGCTCCGCACCGCATGCGTGGCCCTGCTGGCGCTGCTGTCGCTGCCCTCGATCGCGCGCGCGCAGTCGGGCGTCGAGTCGGGCTGGGCGCTCGATCGCTTCGACCCCGCCCCGCAGGGCGACGGCTTCCTCCTCGCCGAGCACCCGCGCTACGCCCGCGCGTGGGGCCTCGCGCTCGGCGCGACGCTCGAGGTGGCAACGGCTCCGCTGGTGCTTCAGCGCCAGTACGCGGATCGTCACTTCGACGAGCTCTCCGTTGTGTCATCGATGTTCGTGGCGCACGTGGGCGCGGCGACCTCGTTCGCGGGTCGCTTCGGTGTCGACCTTGTGCTCCCGGTCGCCCTCGCACAGGCAGGCACCGAGGCCCTCCTCGGTACCGTGGTGCTCGGCCCCGCGGCGGGCGCCGCGGTGGGCGATCTGCGCGTCGGCGGGCGGGCGCGCATCGTCGGCCACGCGGGGCGCGACCCCTTCTCGCTTCACCTCGGCGTGTGGCTCTGGCTCCCGACGGGAAGTCGCGAGGGCAACACGGGCGACGGCGCGCTCCGCGTCGAGCCACGGATCATCATGGCCGGTGCGGCGAGCATCGTGCGCTGGTCGCTCACGAGCGGCGTGATGGTGCGTCGCGCCTTTGACGCGCTCAACGTCGCACTCGGCCCCGAGCTGCGTGTGACCGCGGCGGTCGGCCTCGAGCTCCTCCGCGGTCGGCTTCGCGTGGGCCCCGAGGCCTATCTGGTCTCGCCGCTGGGCAAGCTCCCCGATGGCGTTTCGTCGGCCTTCTTCGCGTCCGGGCAGTGGGGCCTCGAGGCGCTCCTCGGCGCGCACGTCGCACTGCCCGGCGGGCTCCTCCTGGGGGTCGGCGGGGGCATGGGCTTCGAACGCAGCGTCGGCGTCCCGGCGGCGCGCTTCGCGCTGTCTTTCGCGTGGCGCGGTCCCTCTCGCGACGCGAGCAACACGCTCGTCGGCATCGGTCAGTAGGCGGCCACCGAGCCGAGGTCTGTGGGTGTGGCGTACGCGGGCCGAACCCCAGAGCTCCCAACGCTCAGGAGTCGGCCAGCGTGCAGTGTGGGGGCGGTGCCGAAGCGAGCGCGAAGCGCCGAGAAGATGCCTTAGCGGCGGATGATCACAGTCTGCTGCGGCATGCCGGGAGGGCCAGGCTGCACGATGACCCCACGGTGACCTCGCGGACCCATGTACACCCCGGGCTGCACGGGCTGGCCGACGACGACGCCCTGCTGTACGGGCTGGCCGACGACGACGCCCTGCTGCATCGGCTGCTGCACCATCATGGGCTGTTGAACCACCACGCCCTGCTGCATCGGTTGGCCGGGCTGCTGGATCACGACGTGTCGACCGTGGTGGCCGCCCACATAGACGCCGCCGGGCTGGCCCACGACGACGCCCTGGGGACCGGGCTGGCCCACGTACACGGTCGTGGGCTGTTGCACGGGCTGCTGCACCATGACGGGCTGCTGCACCATGACGGGCTGCTGCACCATGACGGGCTGCTGCACCATGACGGGCTGCTGCTGCTGCATCACCGGCTGGCCGCCGGGCAGGAGCACCTGGTCGGGGGCGTTGAGCCAACCGCGGGGGCCGCGCCAGCGGCCGGGGGAGTACATCCACATGGGGCCGCGGCGAATCCAGCGCGCAGGGACCCAGCGGGCGCCCATCATCGGGGGGGTGTCCCAGTGACCGGGGGCCCACATGTGCTGCTGACCGTTCCACATCCAGTGGCCGGGGATCCACGTTTGACCGGGGCCGCCGACGGGCGGCGGGATCTCGGCCTGCATCGGCGGGGGCGGGGCGGCGATGACGATCTGCGCCTGCGAGAGCGCCGGGAGGCCGACGAGGGCCGCGGCGAACACCGTACCGATGAGCATCTTCTTCATGTTGAACCTCGTGTGAACCTGAGCAGGGGGACGACGTACGCCTGCGGCGGCCTATTCTCAACGGGCTCGAAGAAAGCTCGATCAGCGCG
>CAISKJ010000722.1 GCA_903885885.1 uncultured delta proteobacterium | reverse complement strand
CTTCGAGGCCGCGGTGGCGGCGCCGGGCTACGCGGGCACGGCCCCCGTCGAGAGCGAAGACGCGGGCCTCGACGCGTCGCTCGACGCCTCCCGCGACGCGTCCGTCGACGCGCGCACCGACGCGCGTACCGACGCCCGCGGCGACGTGTCCGACGCGCGCGCCGACGCGGCCGACGCCGTCATCGCGCTGCCGCCGGGCGTGGCGATCGCGGTCGTCGCGGGCGGCGCGCAGACCTGCGTGCTGCTCGACGACAGCACCGTGCGCTGCTGGGGCTCGAACCGCAGCGGAGAGCTCGGCAACGGCCTCGTGGGCGAGGGCGGTCCCACGGCCGCGCCGGTGATCGCGTCGCCCGGCTCGGCGAGCACCAACCCCCTGCAGCGCGTGAGCGCGCTCGCCTCGGGCGCGGCCTCGACCTGCGCGCTCCTCGACGACCGCAGCCTACGATGCTGGGGCTCGAGCGAGACCGGCGCGCTCGGCGTGGGCGCCCTCGACGAGCACCTCGGCCCCGTGGCGGTGACGTGGTGAGCGCGCGTCGCAGCGCCCTCGCCGCGGCCCTCTGCGCGGCCTGCGCGAACACCGCCGACGACGCGCCGCCGCGCGTCACCCTCGACGCCGCCGCGCCCCCCGTCGACGGCGGCGGAGCGTGCGAAGCGGGCGGCCCCTCGGCGCAGTTTCGCGCGCAGGTCGCGCCGCCCGACGACATGCGCCCCGGCGAGCGCGCGGCGGTGTCGGTCACCTTCGACAACTGCAGCGGGGCGCGGTGGACGGCGGGCGCCTACGAGCTCGTCGCGCGGCCCGGCACCGTGTCGCCGTGGGGCGTCGCGCGCGTGGCGCTGCCCCACGACGTGGCCCCGGGCGAGCGCGTCACGATCGCGTTCGCGGTGCAGGCGCCCATCGCGCCGGGCGCCTACCGCTTCGCGTGGGCGCTCTCGCGCGACGGCGCCGAGACGTTTCAAGAGTTCACGCCCGAGGTCACGGTGCAGGTGCGCTCGTCGGCGAGCTGCGCCCTCGCGGGCCCCGTCGCGCGCTTTCGTACGCAGGCGCCGCCGCCGCGCTTCGTGGGCCAGCGCGAGCCCGTGCGCGGCACCGTCACCTTCGCCAACTGCGGCACCGCCACGTGGACGCGCGAGGCCGGCTTCGCCCTCGTGCCCGCCGTGCCCGACGGCCGCTGGCGCTGGGGCGTCACGCGCGTCGAGCTCCCGCGCGACGTGCCCTCCGGCGCCGAGGTGACCGTACCCATCGAGGGCACCACGCCCGACGCCGCGGGCGTCACGCCGTGGGCGTGGAGCGTGGCGCAGGGCGAGGGGCGCATCGGCGAGGCGTCGCCCGCCGTCGACGTCGTGGTGAGCCCGCGCTACGACTGCGCCCGCGGCGGCCCCGCGGCGCGCTTCCTCGACCAGCATCAGCCCTCGGAGATGGACCCCGCGCAGACCGCCGCCGTCGACCTCACCTTCGCCAACTGCAGCGACGCCGTGTGGGACTCAACGTACCGCCTCCAGTCGGTGGCGCCCGCCGTGGCGGGGCGCTGGGGCGTCGGCGCGGTGCCGCTCCCGCTCCCGGTGGCGCCGGGCTTTCGCGCGACCGCCTCGTTTCGCATCACGGCCCCCCGCGACGCAGGCGCGCACGCGTACCGCTGGGCCGTCGCGCGCGGCGACGTCGCGCTGCCCGACCCGTCGCCGTCGCGCACCATCACCGTGCGCCTCGGCCCCGGGCCCTGCGAGGCGAGGCCCGTTCCGGGCGGCATCACCGACCCCTACGGGTGGCGCATCCACCCCATTTACGGCGACTGGCGCTTACACACCGGCATCGATTTCGCGGGCCGGTGGAACGTCACCGAGATCGTCGCCTGCAGGGCCGGCGTTGTGGTGCAAGCGGGCTGGCGCGGCTCCTACGGCAACGCCATCGAGCTCGCCCACGGCGGCGGCATGACCACCCTCTACGCCCACCAGAACCGCTTCGCCGACGGCATCGCGGTGGGCGCCACGGTGTCCGCGGGCCAGGTGATCGGCATCGTGGGCACCACCGGCGCCTCGACGGGCGCGCACCTGCACTTCGAAGTGCGACTCGACGGCACACCCGTCGACCCCGCGCCCTACCTCTGACGAAGCGCGGCGGTCACAAAATCCCGCCCATCCTCGGCCGACTCGCAGCGGGCGCGGCGGCACACCCCAGCGGTGGCGCCAGATCGCCCATGAGCCTTATTTTATGTACGTTCGCGCGTGTCGGGGGTGTAACACGCGACGGCCGGAACGTGCCTCCGGGTGAGCGCTCGCCACCGGCGCGGAAGGAGCGAGTCGATGAGTTCGAGGGCGAGGTACGCAACGTGCGCCGCGCTGGCGGCGCTGATGGCGCTCCCGGCTACGGCGCGCGCCGACTGGGAGATCTGGATGCCCGTCGAGGTGCGCGTCCCGGTGCTGCGCGCCCCGTCGCCGACGTGGGGCCGCGTCGACTGGCGCTTCATCTCCGAGGCGCGCTTCTCGGGCCGCACCGAGGGGCTCGAGACGCTCTTCGTACGCATGGGGCCGGCGGTGTACCTCACGCCCTTTCTCTTCGTCGCGGCGCACGTCACGTACCTCGCCGACGCGCTCGGCGGCGCCGCCCCGATTCGCATGGAAGAAGAGATCCGCGCCGAGCTCGAGCCCACCCTCTTCGGGCGCCTGGGGCCCATCACGCTCGTGAGCCGCAACCGCTTCGAGTACCGCTGGCGGCAGACCTTCGAGCGCACGCGCCTCCGCACGCAGCTGCGCGCCAACCTCGCGCCGCAGGGGTGGCGCGTGATGCCCTTCGCGCAGGGCGAACTGCTCTTCGACCTCACCGACACGCGCCTCGACAACCCCGCCACGGCCGCGGCGGTGTCGCCCACGCCGGGCCTCGGTCAGGTGCGCGCCATGGCGGGCGTCGGGCTCCAGCTCGCGTCGAACGTGCGCCTCGACGTGGGCCTGCTGCTGCGCTCGCGCCAGGTGGCCGTCGCCTCGGCGCCGGGCACCTTCGCAGGCACCCTCGACGAGGGCCTCTGGATGCAGCTCTTCGTCGACATTCCCCCCGCGCACTGATCCCGCGCGCGCTGCGGCACGATGCGGGCGCCCATGTCGCTCGACCTCGAGACGGCGCGCAACGCGCCCGTGATGGTGCGCGACGCGGGCGATGTGCCCAACGAGGTCCTGCTGCTGCTCGACCTCGACG
>CAISKJ010000721.1 GCA_903885885.1 uncultured delta proteobacterium | reverse complement strand
GTGCGCTGCGACATGAAGGCGCCGCGCACGCCGCCCTGATGCACGGTGATGAAGTTGGGCCGCGGCAGCAGCACGTTGCGCCACGAGAACACCGCGTCGTCGTTGCCGTCGCCGTCGAGGTCGCCGGGCGCCCCGGCGGTGATGCCCCCCGTGGCGCCGCCCGCCGTGGGGACGCTCACCGAAAAGGCTGCGATCGCGTTCAGTCCGCGCACCGCGAACGACGCGTCGGAGCCGGCGCCTGTGCGGAGCACGAGGGCGACTTCGTCGAAGCCGTTGTGGTCGATGTCGCCCAGGGGCACGACCCTGGTGTTGCTCACCGTCGGGTCGAGGTCGAAGGAGCTGACCGTCGAGGTTGCGCCGGCCAGGCTGACGAGCCACGCGGCGGAGGAGTCGGTCTGCGTGCCGATGAAGTCGCTGCGACCGTCGCCGTCGAGGTCGCCAGCGCTCGCTACGCTCTGGCCGAAGCTGGGGGTGAGCGCGCGGGGGACCGTCGTCGGGAACGCGCGCGGAGACGCGGTGCCGCTGGTGACCCCGAAAATGAGCGCGCCGCGACCCGCGATGGTGGGCGCGAGCGAGGGCACGCCCACGAGCACGTCGGCGACGCCGTCGCCGTCGACGTCGCCCGCGGGCGCGACCGAGAAGGCGTAGCGATTCGAGGTGGAGACGGGCAGAAACGGGTCGCGCGCGAAGTCGTGGACGAGGCGGTCGGGGCCGCCGCGCACGAGCTGGAGCTGACCGTTCGGGGGGCTCCCCGCGACGCCGAGCACGGGGAGGCCCGTGGGCGTGCCGACGAAGAGGTCGCAGTAGCCGTCGCGGTCGAAGTCACCGACACCCGTCACAGGCGGAACCGGGACGGGCTCCCCGGTCGCGATCGACACGGGGATGGCGGCCGAGACGCGCGTGTTGTTCCACCCGTCGGGGCCGCCGAAGAACACCCACGCGCTGACCGAGCGCGACGCGACGAGGAGGTCGGGATAGCCGTCGCCGTTGACGTCGCCCGCGCCGGTGATGCGTGCCCCGAAGGTGGCGCGCGCGAGCGCCTCGGCCCCGACGGGCGCCACGAGGTCGACGGGGGCGACCATGCCGACGAGGTCGGAGAAGAAGGTCGAGCGGCCCGGGTACACGTACACGTGGCCGACGCCGCCGACCATCAGGCCGCGGAGCGGCGCGCCCACGACGAGGTCGGCGAAGCCGTCGGCGTTGCCGTCGAGGGTGGTGCCGAACACGGCGTCTTCCGTGCGCCCAGCGGGCGCCGGCGCGGGCGCGTAGGCCACGCGAAACTCGCCGACCACGGCGCTCACAGGGCTCGCGGCGGAGGAGACGCGCCAGTAGTAGGTGCGGCCGCGCTGCAGCATCGGCGACATGACCCCGGTGGCCCGCCCCGACGTCACACGCATCACGTCGGGCGACCGGAACGTGCGATCGAGCGACACGTCGACGAACACCTCGGCGTCGCAGGCGTTGCCTGTCCATTGCAACACCGGCGTGTTGCTGCGCACCACGGAGCCCGTCCACGGAGAGCGCGGCCCGAGCGGCGTCGGGACGCACACCGCGTCGGGGTGATCGCTCACGTCGGCGACGTCGGTCACATCGAGCGCGTCGGCGGCGTCGGAGGCGTCGGAGGCGTCCGCGGCGTCGAGCGCGTCGAGGCCGAGGTCGGAGGGCGCGTCGGTGACATCGAGCGCGTCGCTGGCGTCGGTGACATCGAGCGCGTCGAGGCCGAGGTCGGCCGGCACGTCGGAGGCATCGGAGGCGTCGGCCGCCACGTCGGAGGCGTCGGCCGCGTCGGTGACGTCGGTGGCGTCGGTGCGCGTGTCGACCACCGCGTCGAAGCGGGGCGCCGTGATCGCGAACTCGGGGTCGTTGAAGAGGCCGCAGCCCGTGAGCGCGACCGTCGGAAGAGCGAACCACGCGACGCGATCCAGACGAGCCATAGAGCGCGATCGTACCCGCTCTCGCGCGGCCGCGGGGAGCCCCTCGGCGTTCAGCCCTCGTCGGGGGCGAAGATGCTCCACGAACCGTCGCGGTGCGAGAGGCGAAGCTCCTGGGCGCGCGCCAGCGAGGCCAGCACGGCGCGGGCCTCGGCGGAGTCGAAGGCGCCGGGCCACACCTCGAAGGCCAGCAGGTGCGACTCGCCCGTGGAGCGCGTCGTAAACCAGTCGACCATGACCCCGAGCGCGTCGGGGCGCAGCCCCTCGTCGGGCGCCAGGGCGCCGCGCATCCACGCGCAGAAGAACGCGCGGCAGCTCTCGGGGCGCGTGTCGTGGGCGCGGCACCCGTCGCGGCCCACGTGCTCGCACGCGCGGCGCGAGGGCTTGCGAAGCTCGGTGACCGCCATCACCGTGCAGCAGGCGGTGCACTCGCCGCACGCGCGGCCCGCCTCGGACCCGCGCGCGCGCAGCCGTTCGATGCGTACGAAGCTCACGGCGGCGTTTTCGCGCAGACGCCCGGTGGGCGTCAAAGGGGATGCGTCGGGGCGCGACGCCGCGCGGGGCTTCGTCTACAGATTGCCTGTTCTTCGTGGGAGAGGCACTGATAGACGGCGCGCGCGAACGCTGGCTAGGGTGCGGCCACCGTGATGCGCAAGCGCCCTGTGAGTGACCGATGGTTGGCCGCCGTGTTCGCCGCGCTCGGGTGCAGCAGCGCCCCCCCTGCGACCGTCGACGACGCCGCGTGCAAGGGCCCCCAGTGCGACGCGGGCGGCGACGCCGCGGGCGACGCCGAGCCCGCCGACGCGCCGCGCTTCGACGTGCCCGACGGCTCGCGCGACGACGTGGCCTCCCTCGACGCGACGGCCCCCGACGCGGCCGACGCGAGCGCGCCGGAGGCGAGCGTCGACGTGGTGAGCGACGCGCCGCCGCCGCCG